>DAITAO010000091.1:0-12217 GCA_036824245.1 Gaiellaceae bacterium
TCATGCTCTGGGAATGCAATGGAATTGGAGCGGCCGTTTTGACCAGAACTTGACCAACACGAAGGTTCGACGCTTGTAGCGCGTCCAGCCGAAGAGGACGAAAGCCCCGGTTTGCAGGCCTTTTACGGGATGGAGCTAGCCGGGCTCGAACCGGCGACCTCCTGGGTGCGATCTCGGCGAAAGCCATCGCCGTAGGTCGCCGCAACTCGCTATAGGCATACCCATGGGGCTTTGGCGCCAGGCGCTTCGCCGTGGTTCGCCATCGTTCGCCATGGCTGCTTGACCAGAACTTGACCGCGCTGCCTCAGCCCCCTTCGCTGATCCAGGGGCCGAATCGTCTTAGTCGCTTGCCTGGCCCAGGTTCATCGCGCCCACCCCGCGCAACGCAGACCGTTACGGGCCGCCGAGGACGGCAAGGATGAGGAGGAGCATGATGGCCCCGAGACAGGTTGCGGCACCAACCATGAAACCGACCCAGAACGTCCACCGGGAGGACACGCGCCGTTGAGTGTGACAGGCAACAGCCGCCCGACAGTAGATCCGGCTCAAGTTGCCGTTGCCCGACCGGCATCAAAAGCCGTGGGGCACCGCAGCCAGCGTCGTGGCCGTCGTTGGCTGAGGTTGCCCCGTTCCCGTTGACACCGGAACGTTAGGCGGCAAGAGCCGCCTCCTCTTCCTTCTTGCTCATGATCTTTTCGTTGAGGTTGCCCCGTTCCCGTTGACACCGGAACGTTAGGCGGCAAGAGCCGCCTCCTCTTCCTTCTTGCTCATGATCTTTTCGTATTCGACCGGGCTCTTGTAGCCGAGCGCGGAGTGGCGGCGCAGCGGGTTGTAGAACGCCTCGATGTAGCGGAAGACCGCCAGCCGCGCCTGCTCACGGCTCTTCCAGCTGGTCCGCTTGATCAGCTCCTCTTTGATCGTCGAGATGAAGCTCTCGGCGGCGGCGTTGTCGAAGGCGTCACCGCGGCTGCCCATGCTCGCGACGAGGCCGGACTCGCGCAGCGTCCGGCCGAAGGCGAGCGAGGTGTACTGCGAGCCGCGGTCCGAGTGATGGATGACGCCGGCGTCGGGCTTGCGGCGGGTGACCGCCATACCGAGCGCGTCGACGACCAGCTCGGCCTTGAGGTCGTCCCGCATCGACCAGCCGACGACACGGCGGGAGAAGAGATCGACCACCGCGGCGAGGAAGAGCCAGCCCTCGTACGTGGGGACGTAGGTGATGTCCGCGACCCAGAGGCGGTTGGGCGCGTCGGCTTGGAAGCGGCGCTGGACGAGGTCGGGTGCCGGCGGAGCGGCCGGATCCGGAACGGTCGTCCGCCGCCTCTTGCCTCGCCGGGAGACGCCCTCGATCCCGAGGCTCCGCATCAGCCGAGCGACGCGCTTGCGGCCGACGCGGATGCCATGAGCGTCGGCGAGCTCGGCGTGGACCTCGGCGCGCCGTACGTCCCGTGCGAGTCGGCGAAAACGGTGTGGATCAGCCGCTCCAGCTCCGCATCCGCGAGCGCTCGAGCGGAGGCGCCGCGCCGCCTCCAGGCGTAGTAGCCGGCGCGCGTGACGCCGACCACGCTGCACAGCAGGGAGACAGCATGCTGTGCTCTCTCCGCCTCGATCAGCCGGAAGCTCATGCTCGCCGATCGGTCTCCCTGGCGAAGAAAGTCGCTGCCTTCTTCAGGATCTCCCGCTCCTCGCGCAGCCGCGCGTTCTCTCTCCTCAGCCTGCGCAGCTCCTCGCGCTCCTCGCTCGTCAGCCCCGCCTTGCGGCCCTCGTCGATCTCCGCCTGCAGCACCCAGCGGCGGAGCGACTCGGGTGCGATTCCGAGCTCGTCCGCCGTCTGGCGCAGCGCCTGGCCACTCGAGCGGTGCAGCCTCACCGCCTCTGCCCGGAACTCGGGCGTGAACGCCTTGCCCTTCGCCACATCGACTCCCTTCCGACGCCTTTCGGCGTCCATGGTCAGGGCGTCAATGAAAGCGGGTCAACCCCAACCCCAGATCGTGGTGCAGTGGGCCATCCGCGGCGGGCCGCGCGAGTACGAACCCTCTACGACCGACGCGTCTCTCCGTTGGTCATATGACATTCAGCACGCCGAGGGGCATCGGCGTTCGATCGCGGTCGAAGTGGCCCGTTCCCTAGCGGCAGTCATCGCAAGCGGTGAAGTCTTAGGAGTGGCGGACGTTAAGCGCGCCATCCAGACCCGCGGACGGTCGGCGGTCGAGGGGTACCTCTGCGATGAAGAGCCGCCCGAACGCATCATCCTTTCGACGCACGGCATTCATGCTGCAACCACTTGACGGCTCTCCTCACTCGACGACACCCGCGTCGTGTCCCTGCCCGCTTCGCGAGGTGACCTTCCACGCCATCTCCGTCGCAAGCGTCAGGAACGCGCGGCCGAATCCCGTGCACTCGCGCGTCGTGGGCGCGCGTCACAAAGCCCTCGCCGGCTGCCCTGTCGCGTTTCGGCTCTTGTGCGACAACCAGATCGTCCCCGTCCACCTGCTACGGACGCTGGCCTACGCGTTACAGAATGTGAGCACGACATCCGCCTTCACCCGCGCGTGAACCGGCTCGCAGAGCCAAAAACCCGCTGAACTGCCCCGAAAACGCATCGACAGATGTAACGCACAGAGGCCGCGCAAGCCGATGCGTGGGTCAACGTTGGACATAGGTCTCTCTCCTCTGAGGGTCGGTATAGCGGGGGAACTCAGCCCAGCCGGGCAGGTCGTCGTATTCGACCGGCGAGTGTCGATCTGTCGATGGGGGGCAAGTCAGCAAGGTCTGGCGTACATTCCTGCGAGTCGAAAGGGGGTGAAGATGGCTACATCCAGCCGTAGTGCGAAAGCACCGACGAACGAGCAGATCGTTCGCCTTCTCGAAGCAATCGAGAAGCGGCAAGAGAAGATGGCGCGGGACGTTGAGCGCCTCCTCAAGCAGCGGAGCACCTAGCGCTTAGCCGCCGACTGCCGTGGAGGAGGGTGGGTGGAGTCGGCATCCGGAGCGCGTGCGGAGCGTGTGTCTCTCGGTTGTGCCTCCGCGGCTGAGATGGGGCAGCGCGGGGAATAGGCTCCTCGAAGGCGATGGGCAAGCGCGGGTACTTCAAAGCCGAAGAAGAAGAGGACGGCGAGCCCGTCGGGCCACTTTGGGTCTACGACGAGGACGATCCCGACGACGAGGAGGAAGTCGGCTGGATGGCACTCTCGGTAGCGCGGCGACTCGCTCGTGAGCAGGGCTTCGAACTAGACGAAGACATCTAAGCCCGCGCGCGGCGGGGTTAACGAAGTCCGATGGCCGACCGGGGGATCAACGGACTTCGATGGCTCGTTCGCCTGGCTGCACTCGAAGCAGGGCTGTGGGTCATTCTCGGCAAGCCGATACCGAACGGGCGCGAACTCGTCGTCGCCTTGCTCGTGCTGTTTGGTCTCGTCGAACTCGCCAGAGTCACTTGGCGACTGCATCGAGATATTTGCGACGCGCTCGACGGCTGTCGAGTTCGCAGTCGGCGTAACGCTCCTCCTGGCCGCAGTACTGCTCGCGGATCGCTGGCAAGGTCTTGCCGCGGGTGTATGGCCCTTCGTCGTACTCCAGACGCTCAACCTCGTGTGGCCTAACCACGACGATGACGCGTGAGCCGAGCGCCGCTGGAGAGCATCGAATGGCTGAGAGATTCGCCCGGTACAGCGGCTTCGCGATAACCGGAGCCTTCTTCGGCGGAATTGTCCTGTCGGGAAACTGGTTCTGGTTCGGAAGTGGCGTCGCGCTGGCGCTATTCGTGCTGCGGCTGTGGGCTTGGCGGGAGATCGGTCGCCCGCTGCGCTTTGACCGGCGGCTGGCGATCTACCTGGTCGGCTGCGCCGTGATGGCCGTGCTTGTGATCTTCGTCGTCTCGGATCGCTTCTGGACGTCGGCGATCATCGTGGGGTTCTTCATCTTCGTCATGGTGCTGGCCCTGTTTGCGCCCGAAGCGCCTGCGGACGAGTAACCCCACCCCGATGTCCATCTGTCGATCGGGCGTCGCGGCTGAGATCGGCGCGTCGTCACATATGGCAAGACCGTCTCGTCCTCCTATATGGCAGACCTTCTCGCGAGACGCCATGCAGCCACCTCGCTAAAGCCGCCGAAGAGACATACCCCGGCGGCGACGAGCAAAGCCGGATCTGACCAGTCGCCGAGAGGCGCGAGCAACACAGTAACGACGCCCACTGTGCTCAGCACCAGAAGGTATGCGGCATCTCTCAGATGCGTCTCGGTAACCGCCGGTTCCCGGTCGCGCCGCCGCCGCGCGATCCAAAGCATCCCACCGAGAACGATTCCTAGGGCGAACGAGCCAATTGCGACCATGTAGTGGAAAGGGTACGAAGACCGCCGCGCCGTCCTCGAAGCGATCGCCGGGGGCGCGGCTCGAGGGCTGAGATCGTGCGACAGCGACACGGCGCGTGATGGTTCGTCTGGTGGACACCTCGGTGGCTCTCGTCGTGCTCGACTTCTACGGGGAAGGAACGATTGCCATCACGCTCCTGGACAGTGACGGCTGGGGTGTGAAGAAGGGGAGTGGGGTGACAAGGGAGATAGCGAAGGGCCGGATGGGGCGGCCTGTGCTACCGCACTCAGGACACGTCAGCGTCGGAGCCGACTTGCCTCGCGGCGCGAGCATCCTCGGCGCGGATCCATAGCCAGCCACCGATCAACCATCCGCCGAGAAGGGAAAAGAACCCAGCCGCGCAAGCCACGACAAACGATGCGCCAAGGACGAGTGCGGTAGTGAAGACGACGACCAGCGGCACGCTTCCCGCGAGGCTGACGACGAGGGGCCGTACGACCAGCTGCCGCGTCCACTGCGTGTAATCCGTCGCGTCCCAGCCGGTTGTGCCGAGTACCCGACCGAGGAATGTCGGCTGCGGGCGCCTTAGCTGCAGCGCGACAAGCACCATCAGTGACCACGCCATAACCAGTCCGGCAGCGAGCCACCAGCTGATCCCATACCCGACCAGGAGCAGGAGCGCCACTGGGGGGAAGATCAGGTAGGCGAACAGGGAAGCCCACCCGAGGCGCTTCCACACGCTGGACACGTTCGTCTCCTACCCGGCCGCCTCACAAGCGATGCGCTGCCAGCAGCCCGTACGGACAACGTACGGACAGAGCCGGAGTCCCGAGCCGAAAGAGGCTCCTTGTACGGACGTTTGTACGGACACTCCCCAGGTGTGAGCTTCGCGCTCTGGGGGCTCCGCTCTGGAGTCCCAGCGCGAGAGGCTCAACGCTCGGCGGGGAGGGGGATCGGGGTCGGCTCGATCAGACGCGCGGGTGAACGAACGGCCGGTCGATCCGAGCTGCCTGCGTCCCCTGCAAGCCCTGCCCCCTACTGATCACGCGCTGCGCAATCCCGCATGGTTGTGTGGGTTGCGAGTCGATCCCCTGCTACGTGAGCAGGCGGTCTCGGCGCAATCCGTGGAGCCATGCTGCATCCGCTGGGGCCTGGTGAGCCGTTGGTGAGTAGACGACGGAGCGCGGCCGGCCATGCAAGAACCGCACCGCGCTCACGCGCGTCTACGACGAGGCCGAGGCAGAGGAGGAGTGCGACACGGCCTCTTCACTGCCGCGGGGGTCAGGCGCGGCAGGCTTGCAAATCTTGGGGCGGGTTTCCCGGCGTCGGCGCGCTACCGTGTCGTTAGTGAGCGACGAGCGAATCCGAGAGATGCGCCGACAGGACGCCGATCGGCGGCGTGAAGTCCGCCATCGGTCAAAGGAGCTTTGGGGCGAACTCAAGCGGACGCGCGGGTTCCCTTCGCGCCGCTTGCTGTCTGAGACGCCTGAGCGCCCGCCGAAAGGCCGCCGCAAGCGTACTCGCCGGCGGTAAACGAGCGGGGCGCGACCCATGCAGAAAGATGGCGGACGGCGCGGGGAACGGTCGGCGCTGCGCGGGGCCTGGCGGTGTCGGGCGGCGGCGCACGATTGAGACAGTCGGCTTGGCTTCCGCAACCAGCCGCATCTAGCGAGCAACTGTGATGTCGCTCTTTGGCGGAAGTGCGACACGCTCCCGCCGGCGCTGGACTCTTCGACCTCGGGCCGGCGCCGGGACCGACGAGCACAGACGGGGTCGCGCGTTAGCGCACCAGTAACCCACGCGGGCTTTTGACGGCGGTAGCCGACCCCCGTCGCTCCGCAACTTTCGATCGAGTTTGAGCCCGCGCTGGCGGCTTCGTAGGCGGATGCCTTGCGGGCCCGATCCGACTTGGTTGCAGGGGTGGAGGTTCGGCGTTGGCAGGTTGGCGGGCTGGCGAGGCCCGGACAGCGAGAACGGGCCGGCCCCCTTAGCGGGCCGGACCGCAGGGGCTAACGGCGTGAGCGGGGTCGCCAGAGCGAGATGACCGACAGGAGCGCGAAGACAGTCGCCACCACCAGTGCTACCACACCAACGCGGCCACGCGTCCCTTCAGGGTCTTGGTCGGCCGTCGAGACGAGCCATGCTCCGTACACGGCCAGCAGGCTGGCAGCTGCTAGGACGATGACAGACGCCGCCGCGATCAGCCTGCCCACGGGCTGAGTGTAGTCAGGATTGCTGGCAAGAACAGCCAGCTATTAGGCAAGTTCCGCCTACTAAGGCGTTGCAGCTGTTTACGATTGTCGCCTCACGGGAGAGCGGCCATGGCACCCTGCGAGGTGGCCGCGAAGGGTGAGACCCCGTACCTGAGGAGGAGGGCAGGAGAATGAGGTCTTTCCTTGCGCTGGCGCCTTCTGCGGACCGAGACGCGTGCGCATCACCTCTTTCGGCCAGCTCGCTCGTGGCTTCGCACCGATCCTGATTTGAGGATCAGAGTCACTCCAACTATCAACGCGGCCAAGGCCCCGAGGGCGCCGAACACTTCCCAAGCGCGCCCTGGCCCACGGTCGGACGTTATATCGATCAACACAACGCTCGCGAGGATAATGCCGATACAAAGCGCGTACACGCCAGAGTAACGAGACGCTCGCCGTTCGTCCGGAACGTCGCGGACGAGATACGATACTGTCCTGCTTAGCGCAGCGATCACGATTACTATCAGGCCCACTATTAGCGCTGCGGAAACAAATGACTCCATCTATACGTTGGGCTGTTAACTACGGAAGTCGCTGGAGCCTTACTCCAACATAACACCCGAATACAGCGGAAAGAGCGATCGTTGTGGGCGTACCAGCACCGAGGCGAGCGTTCGTTAGTCCGCCCCCAAAGGCACCTGCAACGCAGTTGCGGAAGCTTCGTGACCTAAGGGTGCGGTCCACCGGACGAAGAATATGCTCTTCTGATGCCGGCCCCAGACCACTGAACTTCTTGCATAGGACGAAGCGATTGCACTGCTTCACCACTTTCGTTACAAGATTCTTTAGAGACAAGGTACCACGTGGATCGAGGCTGTTGATCGGATCCTGTCTCGCATAATCGTAGCGGTTCGCCGCGCCCCCTTTAATCGGGTCGACTTGCGTAAACCGCCCGAGGGAAGGGTCGTACCAGCGTGTACCCATCTTGTAGAGCTCCATACCCGGCCGCGAGTCGGCCTCCCAGTACACGCCCAGCGAGCCGAGCCAGCGGTAGGCGTTCGCAACGCAGCTGGGTTGGAGCGTGCAGGTGGGCTTGCCGAAGGGCTCGTACTTGAAGGTGGCAGCGGTGTTGCCATTCTGGTCGATGACCGCGTCGACTGAGCCGAGTCCGTCGAGCAGGTAGTTGTAGCGACTGGTGCCGCGGCGGAATCCGAGCAGCTCGCCGTCCGGCATGCGCGTATAGTTGGTCGTCGTCGAGCCTGCGACTTCTCTCGACACTCCGATCGAGTCGTTCGTGTAGATAGCAGTTCCTGCCGTGGCGCGTTTGTACTGGCCGGTGTCGGTGTAGGTCATCGGGATCGCCGGAAGGCCCGCCGGTGTAAAGCTGGTCGCCTGGTCTTTGGGGTTGTACACCCACGAGCGGCCGCTCGTGATCGAGGTCTCGCTGCCGTTCAGGTCGTAGAGGTAGGTTTGCGGGCCGCCGTTGATTCCGGTGAGCTGGTCGGCGGCGTTGTGCTGAAAAGTTGCGGTGACCGGGTTACCGCCGTTCAGCTTGACGGTCTGGCTGGTGCGATTCGAGTTGGCGTCGTAGACGTACTGGAAGTCGTCCACGACCGTCTGCGCCGCGTTCTTCATCTGCGCCTGCTGTAGGCGACCCAGGGATTGGTCGTAGGTGTAGGTGGTCGTGTTGCCGGCTTTGTCCTTGAGCGTCTGCCGTAGCCCGGTGTCGGCGGCCCCGAGTTTGAAACCGAACTGGAACCAGTTCAAATCGGCTGGATTCGGCTGCGCCGGCTCGAAAGAACCTGCGCATGCGAGATCAGCGGGGCAGACGAGGCAGCTGGAGCCGGGCCGCGAGTAGACGGTGGTCAGCCGCTCCGCGTCGTCGTAGTAGGAGCACGTGGACACACTTGCACCGGCCGGGAAGGTGACGCGCTTGCGGTTGTAGTCGTCGTCGTAGGCGAAGCTGGTCTGCGTGGCGCCCGGCTCTGTGAGCGTCGTGACGAGGTTGACGGCGTTGTAGGTGTACTTGGTGGTGTCCGCGTCTTGGCCGACGCAGGTCAGTGCGGGGCCCGGCGGCGTGGAACGGGTGCGCATGGCGCACATGTTGATGCCGTCGTAGGCGAACTCGGTGGTGCGCCCACCGGGCAGCGTCTCCTTGATAAGCCGATCGAGCTGGTCGTATACATAGTTGGTGACGCCCGTGTTATCGGTCATCGAGCTGACGTTGCCGTTGTTGTCGTACACGTAACTGATCGTGCTATTGAGCCCACCCGAGCTGTTGAAGAACTTGATCTGGGTCACGCGGTCACGGGCGTCGTAGGTGTACTCCTGCTTCTGCCCCTTGCCGTCCGTGCGTGTCTTCAGGCGGCTCAGCGAGTCGTAGGTGAACATCTCGGCGCCGAGGAAGGGGGTGGGATGGATGATCTTGGTCAGATGCGCATCGATCGGCCCGTAGGTTCCGTTCGGGTCATTCTCGTATACGGTCGTCCAGTTCGGCGCGCTCGTCTTGAAGTCTCGCTCGTGCTTGAGCAGGCCGCGAGGGTTGTATTCGAAGGTCGCCGTCTTGGGGGTTGAATCGGGGTCGTACGTTTCCGTTTGGATATTGCCTGTGCTCGTGTAGGTAAACGCGAGCTTCCGATTGTTTGGGTCGATCGTGGTCTTCACATCGAACCTGCGGTTAAGGTTGGGGTTAGTCGTGTCGTATTCGCGCCGCCACGTACCGCCTGTCGGAATCGTGGTCTCGGTTGGTGAGTAGCGCTTATCGTCTTCGTCGTACTTGTGGCTGGTTTTCTTGCCGGCAGCGTTTGTGTAGGTCTTCAGGTTGGCGTTAGGTGTCAACATGAACTCTGCTGAGCGTTCCTTGCCGAGCGCGTCTTTGACCTTGACGACGGCGCCAGAGCGGTTCACGTAGAAGCGCGTGACGTTGAGGTTCGGGTCTGTCAAAGCGGTGCGCTCGCCGCCGTTGAAGTCGGGGTCGCCGGCTTCGGGGCACAGCCAGTTGCCGTTTGTGCAGATCTCGTATAGCCAGCTGAAGCCGGCGCCGGTACCGGGGTTGGTGACGTATTTGACGGTGATCTTCTCGAACTGCGGGGTCGAGCCGCTCAGCGCGTAGGTGTAGCGGGTCTCGTTGCCGCGTGGATCGGTGATCTTGGTCAGCCGGTGCTGCGTGTCGTAGGCGTAGGTGGTGATCTTGTTGAGAGGGTCTTTAACGCTGGTCAGCCGGTTGGAGGCGTCGTAGCCGTACTCCCAGAAGCGGGCGGTCCAGTCGGTGATGCGGTAGATCAGGTTCTGGGCGTTGTAGGTGACGGTCACGACCCGGCCGATCGTGTCCGTGATCGTCGTCAGCTTGCCGTTTGCGTCGTAGCCGTACGTGATCATGTTGCTGTTCTTGTCGCGGTATTTCTCGAGCAGGCCGGTGGAGCCAAACTCCATCTCCTCGCCCGAGTAGTTGAAACGCACGATGTACTTGCCGGCTTGTAGGCGCAGCCGGGCATCGACGCCGCTGAGGGTGTTACGGAATCCGCCTAAGCCGCCGTTGAGGCTGCGGTCCCAGGCGAACGGCACCGCGTAGCCGG
This sequence comes from Gaiellaceae bacterium, assembly GCA_036824245.1. Lineage (GTDB taxonomy): Bacteria > Actinomycetota > Thermoleophilia > Gaiellales > Gaiellaceae > JACVRM01. Next base: position 10,080 of record DAITAO010000091.1, read on the forward strand.
AGGGGCCGTAGAAGGACGCGGAGCCGTCTGTGCCGCCGGCCGAGTAGACATCGATACCGACGTCGCGGCCGGGCCCCATCGTCCAGCCGCGTCCGAAGGCGCCAATATGGCCGGCGTCCAGCCGGTTGTAGAAGCGGCCCACGTCGACGTCGAGGCCGGTGCCGTTGATGGTCAGGTCTTGCTCGGCCAGGAAGACGTTGCCGTTGGTGACGTTGATGGAGTCGCCGAGCGCGTACTGGCGCAGCTCGCCGGTGCGTGGCTTGTACACGACCTCGACGACCGGTGCCGTGCCGCCGCCGTACTCCCAGGCTTGGAAGCGCACGCGGTTGACCGGTACCTCGTCGCGCACGCGCAGCTGCACGCCTTGGTTGGCCTGTGGGTAGTTCTCGCATTCGACACCCGGCGGTTGAGGGCACGGTGGCGGCCGGTTGGGGCGCGGCCAGGGGATCTTCTCCACCCAGTCCTGCGTCATCTCCGTTACCTGCCACCAATGTGTCGAACCGGCCGCGCCTGAGACCGTTACCGAGTCGTAGGGCGGATTGACGTCGCCGCCGCCGCCAACCGCGTCCCAGGCCGTCGTGCCGTTGTAGGTGTTCCAGGTAACGGCTGTCGTCCAGTTCTCGTTGGCGAGCCCGGCCTTGTCGATGCTGACCCGCTTGGCCTCGATCAACGCCGGGCTCGAGGTCGCCTGCAAGAGCTTGGCGCGCACGGCCGCGTACAGCACCTGGCTGGAATGCGGGATCACCCAGGTGTCCAGGTCAAACCACAGCATCGCCCGCGCCGCACCGCCCGACCCGTCGTTGCCAACCTCGAGCGACGTCCCTGTGCAGTTGCTGGTATTCACGAACTCCTGGTCGATGTAGCAGTCGCGCGCCGGCATGTTCTCGATATACGAACGCGGCCCCACGAACGTGGTCGGATCGATCGTCACCGGCCACACACGCTTCGGGTCGTCGAGCCAGGCGCGGTCGGCGATCAGCTCCACACGCCAGCCCCCCGGCGCCTCGCTGATCGCCAAATCGACCTTGTCCGAGAACGCCTTGGCGGCGTCGAGCATGCTGGGCGGCGCAAACAGGAACGCAAGCTCGCCCTTGTCGTCTGCGAACTCGATCGCTCCCTCGGCCGTGCGGCGGGGCGACAATCCGGGGCTGGTTCGCACGACGAACGAGAAACGCGACGGACTTGTAGCCCCGGCCAGAATCAGCTCCTCCTTGATGCCGTCGCCGAACGCCGTATAGGCAGCCGTGACGCCGGGCAGCGCGTTCGGGTAGCGGGCCGTTCGCCCCGCCGCCACCGCCAAGCCGTTGGCTCCCTCCAGCGCAAAGCTCAACCACTGCGTGCCTTCCTGCAGGCGCACCGGTGTGATGCCGAGCATGAGCGGCAGATCCGTCGAGAACCGGTTCCCCTTGTTCCGAAACGCGAAGCCGGTGCCGCTAGCGGCCACCAACTCGTTCTCGACCGGCAGCCACGGGCCATCGTCGGCCAGCCGATAGTGCACCGACTCACCGAACATCTCAGCGCGAAACGCTCCACGCTCCCCATGGGCAAAGGTCTTCGACGTCCGCGAGCGCAGCTCGGGAATCTCCTCACCCGGCGCGTACTCGCTCGCCAGCACATCGTTAAGCGACTTGGCGGCCGGCTGAGTCGCCTGCGCGCCCGCCGGACCAGCTTGCGCGGTCGCGCCGTGGAGCTCGACTGCTCCAAGAACGAATGCCATCAGGACGAGCGCGCCGAGGCGCGTTGCTGGGCGTACTGCTGACAGCGTGCGTCGATACAGGCCGCGGGCCGCGTGGTCAAGCCGTGACATGGAGCCCTCCCCAGGTGCTTGAAGCCTGATCGGCCGCGGGCCGCTACGACCTCTTGCCCGAGCGACCGTACGCTCGTTACATAAGTAAGTCAAGCGCCATGACTGATTCCCCTCATCAGTCACTCACGCGTAACCCAGGTCGCTCGCGAGCCGTCCTCTTGGACAGGCAAGAGCTCAGTCTCAGCGCCGCCGGGGAAGACAAACGTCTCAGTTGTGCCCAGTACGCCTCAGCTCGGTGCGCCACATGGGGATACGCGCACCGCTGGTCTCCTCCGGAATGGAGCTAGCCGGGCTCGAACCGGCGACCTCCTGGGTGCGATCCAGGCGCTCT
>DAITAO010000028.1:0-33014 GCA_036824245.1 Gaiellaceae bacterium
GCGGGTTGGCGCCGGCTCCAGGCCGACGGCCTCGGCCGCGCGCGCGGAGCGCCGGGCCGCCAGGGCAAGCAGGAGCAGCGGCACCACGGCGACGAGACCCACGAGGGCCCCCACAGGAGTGAGAAACGACACCGCGAGCATCGATCAGTAGCCGCGGCCGGCCCGGCTCGCCCCCGCGCCGATGCCTTCGCCCGACCCGTAGATACCGACGCGCTCGCGGCTCTCCTGCGCCTCCGGCTCGAGCAGGCGGAGAACGAGCTCGAGGTTGACCTTCGCCTCCTCGCTCGCGGGGTTGTAGGCAATCGCGCGGCGAAACTCGGAGAGGCTGCGGCGCAGCAGCGCACCCGCGTTGCGCTGATCCTCGACGGCCTCGTCGAACGAGAGCAGCCCGAGCAGGTTCGCGGCCGTCGCCCGACGCAGAGGGTCGGTCTCGTCCCGCTCCAGTTGTGCGAGCGCGATGATGGCCTGCACGCGCATCGCCACGCGCGCCTCTCGCCCTTCGAAAGTAGCCGCAGGCGTGCGCGCGAGCTGAAAGAGCCTCAGCGCCCGGCGCAGCTGCACATCGTCGCCGAGGGCCATCGCGCGCTTCGCGAGCGAGAACGGCGCCCGCTCGCGCGACTCCCAGTCCGCCCGTCCCGGGGCAGCCTGGAAGCGGACGTCCTCGTCGCGGAGCGAGTCGCGCCATCCGAGTGCGTCCTGCGCCAGCAGCGCGAGCCCGGCCGCGAGTGCCACCGCCACCGCCGCCGCCGCGCTCGCCAGCGCTCTCCGCTTCCGGCTCATGCGCGACCCCTTCGCACCGCGCCGTCGCGCCAGCGCAGGCGCGAGCACCATTGCTCGTTCGCCCCGAGCAGGAGCAGCAGCAGGATCGAGGCCGCGGCCAGCGCCGTCGGGAAGCCTGTCGATCCCGCGACGACGGTGATCGGGTCGTCCGGCCCACGCCTGGGAGCCAGCTCGACGCTCTGAACGAGCGCATCCTTGCCGACCACCCGCTCGAAGAACTGAGCGTCTTCGCGCGAGGCGCTGAGGCCCAGCACCCGCAATGAGATACCGGCGCGACGGTACTCGCCCAGCGTCCGCGTCAGCTCGGGCATGTCGAAGAGCGAGTTGTCCAGATCGCTGACGAGCAGCACACCCGACTGCTTGTCTCCGTCTCGCTGGAGCGCCTTCTGCGCGAGGTTGAGCCCGGTCGAGATACGCGTGCCTCCGCGCAGGGCCGCAAAGGGGTTCTCCAAGAACTGTCTCGCCCGCGGCGGCGGGAAGCGCAGGTTGCGGTCGCGCGGCGGGGGCCGCGGCGGTGTGAAGAAGCGCAGCAGGGCCTGCAGCTGCGGCCAGCGCGTGCCGGGCGGCACCGCCTCGTAGGCGACGTCCGAGAAAAGGACGAGGCCGAAGGAGGCGCGGGCCTTGACGAGCTGGCGGAAGGCGCGGCCGATACGTGCGTGGGGAGTAGCCCCGATGCTGGCCGACAGGTCGACGACGATGACGCCGCTCTCGTGCCCCGCGAACAGCGTCGTCTGCTCACTCCCGGCGTCACGCGCGACGAAGATCGCCGAGGCGAGCGCGGTAACGGCGAGGACCGCCAGGGCTGCCCGGACGGCCACCGTTCGGCGTGCCTGACGGCGAAGGGCCGCGGCATCCGCCAGTGGAATGGTGCGCCGGTCAGCGCGAAACAGCGCCCCGAGCTTCACCGCTGCGCCTCCACGAGGCGCGCGACCTCGGTGGAGAGGTCGCCGATGCCTGCGGCCGCCGGCCGCTGAGCCGACCAGGCCAGGCGGCGCGCGTCGTACGCCAGGTCGCTGCGGCCCGAGTTGGCAAGCTCCAGCGCAAGTTGCTCGAGCGCCCTGCGTTCCTCGTTCGTGGCCCCGTTCGAGCCGGCCGCGCGCACCCGCTCGAGCGCACGCTCGAGCGGGGTGAGCGGCCGGGTGCTCCGGCGCGCCCACGCCGGAATCCGCAGCCCGAGCGACCGGGGAAGCTGCGGGACGAGCAGAGCCGTGGCAGCGAGCAGCATCAGAACCGCGCCCGCCACCGCCAGCGCCGCAACTGTCCCGGGCGCGATTCTGTACGTGATCTCGGGGAGCGGCCGAAGCGTGGCACGAAGCGTCGGCTGCGCGAGGTCGCGCCGGTCGAGGCGTGAGGCAGCTGTCGCGGATGGCCACTCGACCTGCTCGCTTCGGCGGTCGCCGAAGCCGGGCTGCCGGTACGAGACGCGGGCCTCGGGGAACTCGAATGTTCGCTGACCGCCCTCGGCCACACAGGCGTTCGTCAGGCAAGACAGACGGTAGACGTAGGTGAGCCGAGTCGTCTCGCCGTGGTCGGAGCGCTCACGGCGGAACGACTCGATGCGGAACGGCCCGAAGGAGGCGCGCACGCGCACGGTGTCTGCAGGCAGGAAGACGCGGCTGAAGACGAGGTCGAGACGCGCCGTGACCGGGTCGCCGAACATGTGCGAGCGGGGCGAGACCACCGCGCTCGCCGAGATGCGCTCATCAGCCGCGATGATGGGCGCGTCGCGCCACCAGTCCTGCCACACCGCGACGCCCAACGCCGCCGCCGCTGCCGCGGCCGTGAGGCCGAGCGACACGAGCAGGCGCTTGCGTGGCAGCCTCATACCCGCACCAGCACCTGCATCCGCTCGTCCGCCCAGGCGAGGAACGCGCGCAGGATGTCGTCGGGCTCGCTCGTCTCGATCCGCACGGGCTGGAGATCGAGGCTCTCGAAATCCTCCAGCAGCCGCTCGAGCCGCTCTTCGTTGAACCGCCGCCGGTCTTCGGCCTCGCGCCTCGTGAGCCGCACCGATACGAGCCGCCCGCTGGCGGGATCGACGAGCGGAACGACCACCGAGGAGATCGCCGGGAAGCTCTGCTCCCAGACCGGGTCCTGGATGACGACGGGCACGATGTCCCAAGGCAGCTCCAGCGCCTCCGTCCAGGCGTCGAGCGGCGGCCGCTCGAGGAAGTCGGAGAGCACGAAGACGAAGCTGCCGGCCGGCAGGTGCCGTCGCAGCTCGGCGAGATAGCGGAGCGCCTCCGTCAGGTTGTCGCGCGGCGCATGGAAAGCAGGGAAGACCAGATGGCTCTCCTTGAGGCGCCAGTGCTCGTGCTGACTGCCCGGCGGTCGCCAGAAGGGCTCGGTCGTGCGCACAGCCGGGTCCGGGTGCTCCATGGAGGCGTAGTCGAGGTAGCCGACGAACCCGCGCGCCTTGAGGGTCGAGTCGGCGATCAGCGAGCCCGTCTCGAGCATGGCTGCCGGCTTCGAGAGCCACGGGAAGTCTTCCGGGAAGAGCGCCATCCCGGGTCGCCGGTCACACACGATCACGACGCGTGGCGCCTCCTCGGCGAAGCGCTCCCGCACGATGAACTCGCCGCTCTCGCGGGCCGACGAGAGCCGCGCGGAGGCACCCCAGTCGATGGCGCGCACATCGTCGCCGGGACGGTACGGCCGCGAGCCGGCGACGTCGAAGCCGCGGCCGCGCCGCGCGCTGCGCATGGCTCCGAACGCCAGCCCGACCAGCCGCCGGCGCGGCACGAGCGGGAAGGTCAGCGCGTACTGCGCCATGGCCCGTTAGGACGTGGAGATCGGCACGACCTCGCCGCCCGGCTCGGCCTCGGGGCGCGGTGCGCGCTCCGTGCACATTCGGCGAAGCTCCTCGAGGGTGCGTGCCCAGCCGATCTTGCGCACCTCCACGAGGAAGGCGGGCGTGAAGACGATGCGGTGGCCGATGACCGGGAGAAACAGCTCGTGCACGTCTTCGGGGATCACGTAGTTGCGCTCGTGCACGAGCGCCCAGGCCCGCACGGCGCGCTCGAGGGCCAGGCTGCCGCGCACGGATGCGCCGATCGCGACGGGCTCGAGCTCGCGGGTTACGCGCACGAGATCGACTATCCAGCATTGCAGGATCTCGTCGATGTAGACGTCGCGCACGGCCTGTTGCACCAGGTGAATCTCGTTTGCCGTGAGGACGGTGCGGAGGCGACCGAGAGGATGCCCTTCCCGCTGGTCGCGGATGATGCGCAGCTCATCCTCGCCGCCCGGGTAGCCGAGGCCGGTCTTGAGGAAGAAGCGGTCGAGCTGCGCCTCCGGCAACGGGAACGTCCCTTCGTGCTCAATCGGGTTCTCGGTGGCGAGCAGCAGGAAGGGCTCCGGAAGCGTGCGCGTCACGCCGTCGACGGTCACCTGCCGCTCGGCCATCGCCTCGAGTAGCGCCGACTGCGTCTTCGGCATGGCACGGTTGATCTCGTCGACGAGCACGACGTTGGCGAAGATCGGGCCGGGCCGGAACTCGAAGTCGCGCTCCTTCTGGTTGTAGATGGAGAGCCCGGTGACGTCGGTCGGCTGGAGGTCGGGTGTGCACTGGATGCGCGTGGTGCTCGCCTCCTCGACGGACTGTGCGATGGCGCGCGCCAGCACGGTCTTGGCCGTGCCGGGCACGTCCTCGAAGAGCACATGGCCCTCGCAAGCGAGCGCGGCCAGCACCAGCTGGATCTCCTTGCGCTTGCCGTGTACGACCGTCTCGATGTTGGCGAGCAGCCGCTGCGCCGCCTCGGAGGCCCGCTCGAACCGCTCCTCGCGCCCCGCGACTCCGCGCTCAGCCGTCGTCATGCCGCTCCTCCCCGAGCTCGCCGTGCCAGCCGACTCGCTCCTACGCGAGCGGATGGGGCGTCGGGGTCAAGGCCTTGCGGTGCATGACCATTCGGGAGCTCCTTGTTCGTGACGGCAACCGGCGAGCCGTCGGTGACTAGGACTGAGAGTATGGTCGACTTGTTAGTCGCGGCAAAGCTCTCCTAGCTGAGGAGCGCAGCGGCGTCGGTGACCGGGGCCTTGCACGTGAAGCGCTCGCACAGGTAGACGGCAGGACGCCCCTCGACGAGGTCCTTGGCGGCGAGGAGGGGCACCTGCTGTGCGGCGATGTCCCCGGCGCCGCGCGACCATGCGACGACCGTGTTCGGCTGCCAGGGCCCGAGCGCCGCGGCCGCCAGTGCCTGCGTGGCCGCGTCCTCGCGAGCCCCGACGATCGCCAGCTCGCGGGGGGGTGACAGGTAGAGGTCGAGCGCGCAGAGCGCGTGGCCGAACGCAGAAGGCGCCCGCGTCAAGCCTGTACGCACGAGACGGAGCACGCCGGCGCCGCGGCGCTCGAGCTCGGTGTCCCCGTAGATGCGGGAGAGCCGCAACAGGACCGATGCGAGCATCGAGTTGCCGGAGGGAGTGGGGTTGTCGTCGAACTCCTTGCGGCGCGCGACGAGCGCCTCGCCGTCCACCGGCGTCAGATAGAAGCCGCCGCGCTCTTCGTCTCCGAAGAGCTCCACGGCGAGCAGGGCGAGTCGCCGCGCCTCCTCCAGCCAGCGCAGGTCGCCGTCGGCGCCGTGCAAGGTGAGGAGCCCGTGGGCCACGTCGGCGTAGTCCTCGAGAAACCCGGTGTTCTTGGCCAGCCCGGCGCGGTAGGTGCGGTAGAGCCGGCCGTCGCCGTCCGAGAGGGGCCCGAGCACGAACTCCGCCAGTGCGCGGGCGCGTGCGAGCCAGTCCGCGCGCTCTAGACGCCGTCCGCCGTCCGCGAGCGCGGCGAGCATGAGCCCGTTCCACGACGCGATTGCCTTGTCGTCGCGGCCCGGCTGCGGGCGCTGCGCGCGTGTCTCGAGAAGCCGCTGCCGCTCGTCGGCTGTGAGCTCGCCACGCAGGATGTGGCGGTCCTCTTCGAAGGGCTGGAGCAGAGCATCGCGCCCACCGCCGAGCACCTCCGCGAGCTCCTCCGGCGTCCACGTGAACGTCAGCCCTTCGACGCCCACGGTGTCGGCGTCCTGCGCGGAGGCCAGCCCACCTTCTGGAAGTGAAAGCTCGCGTAGGACGTAATCGATGGTGGCCTCTGCAACCGCGCGGTAGCGCTCCTTCCTCGTAACGGCCCAGCCCTGCAGATAGGCGGAGGCGAGCAGCGCGTTGTCGTACAGCATCTTCTCGAAGTGCGGTACGAGCCACTGCTCGTCCACCGAGTAGCGGTGGAAGCCGCCGCCGACAAGGTCGTACATGCCGCCGGCCGCCATGCCGTCGAGCGTCTGCACCGCCATGTCGAGCGCCTCACGGTCGCCAAAACGCCGGTACGCCCTGAGCAGCAGCTCGAGCGTGGACGCGGGCGGGAACTTCGGCGCGTGGCCGAAGCCGCCGAAGCGCGTGTCGAAGGAAGGGGCGATGGCATCTGTCGCCTCATGCAGCACTTCTTCTGTGAGCGGCTCGTCGGACGGTTCGAGGGCGCCTGAGCGGCGCAGTGCTTCCACCAGCTGGTCCGCCGAACGGGCCACGGCGTCCCGCCGTTGGCGGTAGAGATCGGAGACAGCCGTCAGCACCTCCTGAAACCCCGGCATGCCGTGGCGCGGTTTGGGCGGGTAGTAGGTGCCGCCGAAGAACGGCTCGCCCTGTGGCGTCAGGAAGACAGTCATCGGCCAGCCGCCCTGCCCGGTCAGCGCCACGACCGCATCCATGTAGAGGGAATCGACATCGGGCCGCTCTTCCCGGTCGACCTTCACGTTCACGAAGCGCTCGTTCATGAGACGGGCCGTCTCCTCGTCCTCGAACGACTCGTGCTCCATGACGTGACACCAGTGGCAGGCGGAATAGCCGACCGAGAGGAGGATCGGCTTGTCCTCTTCGCGCGCACGCGCGAAGGCCTCATCTCCCCACGAGTACCAGTCGACCGGGTTGTCGGCGTGCTGGAGGAGGTAGGGGCTGGTCTCGTCGCCGAGCCGGTTCACGCCGCCACCGTAGCCGCTCGACCCGTCAGTGCCGGAGCGGGGCGCGCCGCCTGCCCCGGTATGCAGGCACGTCTCAGTGCGCGGATACACCCTCGGCGGCGGCCGCTGGGATCTCCTCCTGCTTGACCAGCACCACCGCCGCGACGAGCGCCGTCATCCACAGGCCCACACCGACCCAGAAGCCCCACTGGAACCCTTCGGTGAAGGCCACCGGCGGCGGCCTCCCTTCGGCCAGCAGCGTCTCTGCGTGCTCGACGGCAATCGTCGAGATGACTGCGACGCCGAGCGCGCCGCCGACCTGCTGGGACGTGTTGATCAACCCCGAGGCGAGCCCCGCCTCGCGTTCGGGCACACCGCCCAGCGCGAGGATGCTGATCGGGATGAAGGAGAATGGCAACCCGAAGCCGACGAGCAGGAAGCCGGGCAGCAGGTCGACGGGATAGCTGCCGTCAACGGAGATCTGCGTGTACCAGAGGATGCCCGCAGTGAGCGCGACGAGGCCGGCCACCAGCACGGCTTTGGGACCGATGCGCGTCGAGAGGGCCTGCGCGAAGCCGGCCATGACGACCGCAGTGCCGGCGGTGGCCAGGAAGCCGAAACCGGTCTGGAGCGCCGAGTAGCCGAGTACCTGTTGCATGTAGAGCGTGAGCAGGAAGAAGTGGCCGAAGATGCCAGCGGCTTGGAGGAAGCCGACGATGTTGGCCGCGGAGACGAGCCGGATGCGGAAGATCCTGAGCGGCATGAGTGGGGCCTCCGCCCGGGATTCCCAGACCAGGAAGAACGCCAGCAGCACACCCGAGAGGACCAGCAGACCGATTGTCCGGAACGTCGCCCAGCCGGCGTCTGGTGCCTCCGAGATCGCGTAGACGAGCAGGACGAGCCCGCTCGTCACGACCACCGCACCGACCGCGTCGTACTGCTTCACCAGCTCGCGGCGGCTCCTCTGCACGAGCGCGGGTGTGAGCGCGACCACGAGCACGCCGACCGGCACGTTGACGAAGAAGATCCATTCCCACCCGAGGTACTTCGTGAGGATCCCGCCGAAGAGGACGCCGGCCGCTGCGCCGCTGCCGCCTACCCCTCCCCACACTCCGAGCGCCTTGTTGCGCTCGGCACCTTCGGTGAACGTCGTGGTGATGATCGACAGCACCGCGGGCGAGACGATCGCGGCGCCCAGGCCTTGCACCGCCCGTGCGGCGATCAGCGTCTCTTCCGAGTTGGCCAGGCCGCAGGCGAGCGATGCGAGCGAGAAGAAGCCGACGCCGATCATGAACATGCGGCGCCGGCCCAGGAGGTCGGCGGCCCTGCCGCCGAGCAGGAGGAAGCCTCCGAACGTCAGCGTGTAGGCGGTGATCACCCACTGCAGGTTGTCCTCCTGGAACTCGAGCTCGCGGCCGATCGAGGGCAGCGCGACGTTCACGATCGCGATGTCGAGCACGACCATGAAGAAGGCGGTGCAGACGAGCGCGAGCGCTATCCAGCGGCGGGGATCCGGTGCAGCAGCGTTCACGGGGTTCCTCCCACGGTCGACGGCAATGTCTTCGCCAGGCCGGCCGGCCGAACGCTAGTGCAAAGAGAGAGGCGCCGTCCGTTCGGACGGCGCCTCCGGGGACTTCGGTCGGGCGACGGGCGAGCCGCCCGCCGCCGATCTCTCAGCGCCCGCGCGCCTTGGCCCGCGGCAGACGTACGGAGGTGGTCTTCTTCACGCTCGCCCTGGGCGTCTTGGCGACCGTGAGCATGAACACCCGCTTGCCCAGCGCGCGCTTGGACAGTCGGACGACGAAGTTAGCCTGGCCGACCTTGTTGGAGAGCTTCACCTGCTGGCCGCCGGCGACGCGCTTTCGTTGTGCCTTCGTGCCGCCCGAGCGGACGCGCACGATGGCGTCGCGAATAAGCCTGCCCTGCCGGTCCTTCACGGTCACGAGCATGCTCATGCGCTTCGTCTGGCGCACGCGCTTCGTGATGTACCGGATCTTGGCTATCCGTACGCCGTTCGCGCCGGCCGCGGCGATGGAAAGGCCCGCGCGGGTCTGGATCACCGACGAGCCGGATTGAATTCCGTACGAGCTCGTCTGCGACACACCGTGGCGATCAGTGGCCGTCACCGAGACCTCGCGGCTCGTGCCCGGGATCACCTGCGAGAAGCCGCGGTCGGCACCGAGCGACTGCAGAACGTCGGCGCCGTTGACGGTCAGGCCCCCCAGCTGATCGCCGTCGGCGACGGTGCCCGCGACCTCCAGCGGCTGTCCGTCGAGGATCTGGAAGCCCTCGAGCGGCTTGGTGAGGGCTACCCCGGCCTGCTCGAGGCTGTCGAGCACGTCCGCCGGGATGACGCCGTCTGGCCCGATGACGTCCGTGGTCAGCGGGATCCTTGTCGTCACGGCTTCGCCGGTGGTCGGATTCGTGACCGCGATCGCGAGGTCACTCTGCCCCGACAGGTTGACGTTGGCCGAGAAGGTTCCGTCGGCGGCCACGGAGACGGGCTGGCCGTTGACGGTCAGCGTGACCCCGGCCGTCTGACCCGGGCCCAGCGCTCCGGAGAGCGTTGCCGTGCCGTTGGCGATCGCGACTGGCCCGAGCGTGACGGCCGGCTTCAGCAGGTCTGCCTTCGCCCCGAAGGTGTAGGCGAGCGAGGCGGCGGCGATGAGCGCCCAGAGCGCGATCACGAGTGGAGTTCTGCTCCACTGTGATCGGGTTACTTCTGACATGCGGTCCCCTTTGTGGTGGGTCATGGCGTCTTCGGGGCGAGATGACGGAGTGATTCCCGAAAGAGCGCGCGCCAAGCGTCAAATCCCTGCGACGAGGGACGATCTTCACTCGTTCGAGGCAGGAAACGGCCGTTCGGCCGTTCGCGTCACGCTCCGGCGCGGTAGACCTGGCCCGGGAGCTCGCGCCCGAGCAGATCCTCTAGCCATTGGGAAACCCGGACCAGGGAGTCCAGGTTGACGCCTGTCTCGACGCCCTCGCCGTCGAGCAGGTAGACGAGGTCGTCTGTCGCGATGTTCCCCGTGGCGCGCGGCGCGAACGGGCAGCCGCCCAGACCGCCGACTGAGGCGTCGAGCACCGTCGCCCCCGCGTCGAGGGCGGCCAGCGCATTCGCAAAGCCTGTGTTGCGAGTGTTGTGGAAATGGCCGCCGGCCGTGCGCCCGAGCCCGACGGTGCGTGCGGTGAGCTGCCAGACGGCGCGCGGGGTGGCGACTCCGATCGTGTCCGCCAGGACGAGCTCGCCGGCGCCCTGCTCGGCGAGGCGCTCCGCCGTCGCCAGCACCGCGTCAGGATCGACGTGCCCTTCGAACGGGCAGCCGAAGGCGACACTCACCGTGGCCGTGGCCGGGCGGCCGTCTTGTGCGGCGGCCGCGAGGATCTCGGCCGCCTGCCGCAGCGCCTCCTCGCGCGGCATGCCCGCGTTGCGCTCGCTGAACGAGTCCGTGGCCGCCACGGTGACGTTCACGCGCGCGAGATCCGTCTCACGCAGGCGCTGGTAGCCCTGCGCATTCAGCACCAGTCCTGACAACTCGGTGCCATCGACTTTGTGACCGCGCGCCACGAGCTCGAGGACCTGCTCGGCGCCGGCCATCTGGGGCACGCGGTCTGGCCGGACGAAGCTGACCGCCTCGACCCGCGGCAGCCCGGCAGCCCCCAGGCGCGCAATCAGCTCGGCGCGCGTCTCCGGCGGGAGCACGTCGCGCTCGTTCTGGAGCCCGTCGCGCGGCCCGACGTCGCAGACCGTGACGCGCATCGACGCAATCTAGCTCGGCAACTAAACTCGGAGGACGTGCTCGGCAACTGGAGCGTCAGACGACTCGCGGTCATCGGCGGCCTTTCGGCCTCCTCTGCTTTCGCGATCTCGATGCTCGTCGCCCGGTTCGCGTACACGGGCGCGACGGACTACAGCAACCTCGCGTGGAACCTGACGCTCGCCTGGATCCCGCTGGCTTTCGCGGTCGTCGCGTACGACCGCAGCCGGCGCGGGACCTCTGCGGCGGCGCTCGCCGTGCCGGCCGTGCTCTGGCTGCTCTTCCTCCCCAACGCCCCTTACCTCGTCACCGACTACATCCTCCTACGTGACGTCGGAGGAGCGCCCGTTTGGTTCGACGTGCTCATGCTGACGGCATTCGCCTGGAGCGGGCTGCTTCTGGGCTTCGTGTCGCTGTACCTGATGCAGTCCGTCTTCCGTTCGCTCTTCGGGTGGGTGGCGGCCTGGCTGCTCACCATGGCCGCCATCGGGCTGGCGAGCTTCGGCGTCTTCTTGGGACGCTTCCTGCGCTGGAACAGCTGGGACGTGTTCGTCGAGCCACGCGCCTTGCTCGCGGACGTCTGGCAGCGGGCCGCCGATCCTCTCGCGCACGAGCATGCGCTCGCGGCAACGGTTGGCTTCGCCGGCTTCCTCACGCTGGCGTACCTGGGGCTCTACGCCTTCTTGCAGGCCGCATTCGAAGACCGCGAAGAGCGCGCGTAGCTCGCCGCGGCGAGTCCTGGGCCTGGACACGCGCTTGAACGGCGCCCAAACCGTGCGCGACCTCGCCGCCAGCGCCGAGGCTGAGGACTAGGCCGTTGCGGCGGCCGGCGCGGCGTCGTCGAAGCCGCGGCAGGCCTCGACAGCCACGTCGACGAACCCCTGGGCCGCGGGCGAGCGGTACCGGTCTTCGTGCCAGAGCAGGACGATCCGGCGTGGCGGCACGACGCCCTCGAGCGGAAGCGCGACGCAGGTGGGGTCGTTGAAGTCGATGGCCAGGCGAGGGGCGACCGCGACGCCCAGGCCCGCGGACACCATCGCTTGGACGATTCCGTTGTCGTCGGAGCGGAACACGAACTCCGGGCGGAGGCCGCGGTCGTGGAAGTGCGACTCCACCAGGGCGGTGCTGCGGCACTGCCGGAATCCGATCAGCGGCAGCTCGGCGATCTGAGCGAGTGTCGGTGCCCGCTTGCGGGCCGCCAGCGGCGAGTCGGCTTGCACGAGCAGCAGGTACGGGTCCTGCAGGAGGTCGACCATCTCGAAGGGGCCCTCCCACAAGCTGAAATCCGCGAAGGTCAAATCGAGCTCGCCGCGCTCCAGCAGCGAGAAGAGCTCCTGGTCCGTGCTCGCCTCACTGACCCGCAGGTCGACGTGCGGCCAGTCGGCGCTGAAGCGGCGGATGACGGCCGGGAGGATGCGCTGCCCGATGCTCTGGTAGGTACCCACGCGCAGCGCGCCGGCCTCGCCGGCGGCGAGTGCCTCGAGGTCGGCGCGGGCCGCGTCCAGCCGCGCGACGATCGCCTCGGCGTGACGCAGGAGCAGTTCACCCGCCTCGGTGAGCGATACCGGCTTCGGGCCACCCGGACGCTCGATGAGCAGCTCTCCGACGGCGCGCTCGAGCGTGGCGATCTGCTGCGAGACGGCCGACTGCGTGTAGCCGAGCTCGGTTGCGGCTCGCCCGAACGAGCCGGTCTCGGCGATCGCACGCAGCGCGGCGAGGTGCCGCAGCTCGACGCCGTTCCATCTATCAGGTTCCATAATGAACACGACATGATACCCGACTTGTGCTAATGGAGACGGACCGGCACGCTGAGCGTGTGATCGGGTACATCCTCATCTTCGCCGTGCTGTTCTTGACGGGGCCGCTCGCTCTGGTCTACGGAGCCGACTCGCGCCGGGACGGACGCCAGCTCTAGAGCGTGGCCCTGGCGCCCGGAACCCGCGCGCTCGCAGTCGCGGGCGCGCTGGCCGTCGTGTACGTCGTGTGGGGCTCCACCTACACGGCGATCGCCTACGGGCTGGAGACGCTGCCGCCCCTTCTGCTCGGCGGGACCCGGTTCCTCGCCGCGGGAGTGCTGCTCTACGCCTTCGCGCGGCTCGCCGGCACGCGTGCCGAGCGGCCGAACCGGCGCCAGTGGGCAGCGGCCGCCCTGACGGGCATTCCCCTGCTCGTGCTCGGCAATGGGGGCGTGGTCTGGGCGCAGCAGCGCGTGCCGTCGGGCATCGCCGCGCTGCTCGTCGCCACTGTGCCGTTGTGGATCGCCGCGCTCGATCGCGCTGCGTTCGGGCGGCGCCTCGACCGGCGCAGCCTCGCCGGGCTGGCGCTCGGCTTCGCCGGCATCGCGCTGCTCGTCGACCTGGGCGGCGCGGGGGGAGCGGATCTGCTCGGCTCCGTCGTGCTCGTGCTCGCCGCCCTCGGCTGGGCGACGGGAACGCTGCTTGCGCGCGGCGCCGCGCTGCCGTCCAACACGCTGCTCGCGGCGTCGATGCAGATGCTCGCGGGCGGCACGATCCTCACGCTCGCAGGGGTCGTCAGCGGAGAGCTGGGCGAGGCGACCTCCGTGAGCGCGCAATCCTTCGCAGGCTGGGCCTACCTCGTCGTGTTCGGCTCGATTCTCGCCTTCAGCGCCTACGGCTGGCTCGTGCGCGTGGCGCCAACCCCCCTTGTCGCGACGTACGCGTTCGTGAATCCGGTCGTCGCCGTGCTGCTCGGTTGGTCGATGCTCGGGGAGACGATTGACGCGCGGACGCTCGTAGCCGGGTCGGTGATCGTCGCCGCGGTGGCGCTGATCGTGACAGGCACGGCCCGCAGTGCTCCGTCGCCGAAGCGCAAGGCGCGCGACCTCGCAGCCGAGCCCAGCTCCGCCTGAACTACGGATCAAGGAGTCGGCGGGCGACGCCGAAACCATCCATGTGCGCATCACCCCGATTCGAGCGGGCCTCGCGGCGATGCTGCTGCTCGCGGTCGGTCTCCTCGTCTTCCGTGCCTATGAGGTTCAGGCCACCGAGAATCGCCTCAGCAGCATCGCAAGCGCGATCGCCAAGCGCGATGTTCAGGTTGAGTGCCAGGGAGCCGTAGGCGCCGCCCTCGACGTCACGGGCGAGTCCGGCAGCGTCATGTTCGACGCCGAAGGCCGCCCGGCCGACGTCACGAAGCTCAAGCGCGACATCTGTGGCGCGCTCGCCGCCTTCCCCGCTCAGCAGCGCAGCCGGAAGTTCGACTGTCTCGACGGGACGGTGCCGTGCGAGTTTGCTGCGCTCAAGTCGCTGCACGCCCTGCAGACGCTCGCCCACGAGTCCTGGCACCTGCGCGGAGAGCGGAGCGAGGCGGTCACGGAGTGCTACGCGCTCCAGACGGCGGCGTTCGTGGCCGAGCAGCTCGGAGCCTCGCCCATGCGGGCCCAAGCTGCCGCAGCCGCCATCGCCGCCGAGCTCTACCCGCGTATGCCGACCGAGTACCAGTCGTCCGACTGCCGCGACCAGGGCCCGCTAGACCGGCGCCCCGAATCGGCCACGTGGCCCTGACGGACACGTCTGAGGGGCTGTCCCTTGGGCCTGTCCGATCAGGCCAGGCGCCGGCCGCGCTTCTGACCTGTGCGCCGGATCGAACACCTGGTCGCGACGGACATCTCCGAGGGACAGCCCCTTGGACCTGTCTGATTAGGCCAGGCGTTGGCCGCGCGTCTCGCGGCCGAGCCCCAGGGCGACGGCGCCGCCGGCTGCCATCACGAGCGCCACGAAGACGAGCGACCACGTCGAGCCGCCGCTCCAGTCCCTTAGCGCTCCGAAGATGTACGGGCCCGAGATGGCCGCCGCCTTCCCCACCCCCTCGACCAGCCCGAACGCCGTCGAGCGCATGCGGGTCGGGAAGAGCTCGGCCGTGTAGGGGTAGACGGCCCCCCAGGCGCCCAGGTTGAAGAAGCCGACGAAGAAGAGCGAGATGACGTACGCCTCGGACGTGTCCGCAACCGCGAACGAGAACGCCGACACGCCGCCGAGGAACAGGAATATGACCAGCGTGGGCTTGCGGCCGATGCGCTCGACGAGCCAGAGCGCGGCCAGGTAGCCCGGGAACTGCGATAAGGCCGAGAACGCAAGCACGGCGTACACGTTGAGCCCGAACTCGCTGACCTTCACCTCGAACGGCAGCCACAGGAAGAGCCCGTAGTAGCTGATGTTCAGGGCGATCCAGACGGCCAGCATCATCGCGGCGGTGCGCCGCAGACCCGGTGCGAGGACATCTTTGAGGGACGACTGCTCCTCGGTGGCCGCCGCAGCGAGCGCCTCCTCGTCCGGACGCTCGCCCGTGATCTGCTCGAGCACGTCGGCCGCCTCGCGCTTGCGGCCGCGGCGCGCGAGGTAGAACGGGCTTTCGGGCAGCGTCCGCCGCACGACGAACGCCAGGAACGCCGGGAACGATGCGGCCAGGAACAGGTAGCGCCATGCGTCGTCGCCGCCGATGCGGTCGAGGAACACGTACGACAGCCCGGTCGCCAGCAGCAGGCCGACCGGCCAGAAGAAGTCGAGGAGCACCAGCAGCCGCCCGCGGCGCTGCGGCGGCAGGTACTCGGTGAGCAGGGCCGGGTCGACGACGAGCATCCCACCGAGTCCGATACCGGCCAGAAAACGGAGCGCGAGAATCGACCATGGCCCCCACGCAAGGGCAGTCAGCGCGGTGAAGACCGCGTACCACAGGATCGCGCCCTGGAAGATGCCGCGGCGGCCGATTCGGTCGGCGGCGCGGCCGAGAACCAGGCTCCCCACCAGCGAACCGGCCAGCGCGGCGCTGTTGATCAGGCCCTGCCACGTCCCGTTCAAGTTCCAGAGGCCGTGGAAGATCGGCGCGACGAAGCCGACCAGCAGGATCTCCATGGCCACGAAGGTCCACGCCGCCCCGGTGACGAGCACCGCTCGGCGATGAAACGGCGCGAGGCCTCGCCGCCGGAGAACGTCCTCGACGTCGAGGTGGGCTGCAGGCGCGGCGCGGGCGGCGGTCGACAAGTGAGCGGTTTCCTGTAGAGTTTTCGTCTCTGAGGCGAAAACCTCGCGCTGAGTCTACCACCCGTCGAGCAACCGATGCGCACGCGCCCCACCCACGTCACGCTCGCGGTCGTCCTCCAGGTGCGGAGCGGCCGCCTCAGCGCCCTGCTGTGGGAGCGCGCACGCGACCCGTTCTCCGGTGCCTGGGCACTCCCCGGCGGCTACCTCGGCGAGCAGGAGCTGCTCGAGAGCTCGATCCGCCGCCATCTCGCCCAGAAGGTGGACGTCCGCGAGCTCACGCACATCGAGCAGCTCGAGACCTGCAGCGAGCCCGACCGGCATCCGACCGAATGGCAGCTCGCCACCGCCTACCTCGGGCTCGTGCCCACCGACGCCGACCCCGACGTGCCGGACGACACCCGCTGGCACCCCGTCGACGACCTGCCGCCGATGGCTTTCGACCACGAGAGCATCACGCTCGCGGCCCGCGAGCGCCTGCGCGCCAAGCTCTCCTACACGAACATCGGCTTCGCACTCGCGCCGGAGACGTTCACTATCTCAGAGCTGCGCGCCGTCTACGACGCCGCACTCGGCTACCCGGTCGCCGCGACGAACCTCCAGCGCGTGCTGCTGCGCCGCGAGCTGCTCGAAGAAACCGGCGAACGGCGCGCTCCCGGCCGTGCGGGCGGGCGGCCTGCCGCCATGTTCCGGTTCACGTCGCGAGAGCTCGAGGTCACCGACCCCTTCGCCGTGCTCCGCCCGCCGTCGCTCGCCTTGTAACAGTCTGTTGCAAGCTCGGGAAAAGGTTTCGGTTGCGCGCGAAGCGCCAATGACAGGCGGTGATGAGCGAGATCAAGGACACCGCCGAGTCCGAGGCCCGCGAGGTCGCGCGCGGGCGGCGCTGGTCGACGCCTTTCAAGGTGGTGGGCGGCGTCGCAGCCGTGGTCTGGGCGTTCGCCGGGTTGCTCATCGCCGTGGCGTTGCTGCTCTGGCTCTTCCTGTAAGACCCGTCTGACGTCTCGAGAACGCGCGCTCACGGAGGAGCGCCGGCGGGTGGGCCGCCGACGCTCGCTCCAGTACGGCTAGCGGTTCCGCCCGACGACTAGCGAATCGCCGTCGTCACCCATGCGCGAACGTGCCGCCGCGCCGCAAACCCGCCGGCCGCGCCCAGCAGCAGCGCGCCGAGCAGTGCCACGATCCACAGCGGCAGGTCGAAGGGCCTCGTGGTTGGCGTGGCGGACACCGGCGGGGCCGTAATCGAGACCGGCTCGAACCACTGGACGGGCGCGCCTGGTCGCAGCTCCACGCCGTACGTCCACGTGCCGGCCGTCGGGAAGACGACGTCAGCCGTGTAGAGCACGGGACCAGCGCTGAGTCCGTCGCCGCCACCGCTGCGGCTCGCCCTGAAGCGCTCAACCTTCCCCTTTGCGGAGCGGATCAGCACCGCCGGGGAGAGCGTGCCGCCGTCGTGTGAGAACGCCTCGAACTGGGCGTTCCAGGTCGAGCCCGCCTTGGTACCCATCAGCGGGTAGCTCGTGAGGTTGACACCCTCCTTCGCGAGCGCGCCCTGCGTGGCCACCAGCGCAGCGACCGTGAGGATGAGCAGTGCGCCGAGCTTCCGTGCCATCGTCCGCCTCCTTCGTTGCATGCTCTCTCTACACCGTCGGCCGCCTATGGGTTCCTTGCGCTCGCCCGCGGCGTGGCCTACGCTCTGACAGTTCGCGTCCACGACGAAGGGAGGCTGGCAATGCCAAAGATTGCTCGCACCGCTCCCCGTCGCAGGGCGCCCAGGCTCGCCTAGCGAGTTCTTTCAGGACAGCAGCGCTCTTGCGACGAGTCGCAGCTCTCCGCGCGCGGAGCGTCCATGCCATTCCAGTTCTGAGAGGAGATTCGCTTGCAACACGACAACACGACCCCGGTCGAGCTCGTAGACCTCGGCTGGAGCGATTACTTCGAAGAGGCATTCCGGCCGCACAGGGAGGCCGGCCTTCGGCCTGCCCGCATCGTGGGCATGAGCCACGGGCGCTACCGCCTGTGGAGCGAGATCGGCGAGCACACCGGGCAGCGCTCCGGGCGGCACCACCACGACCCAGGGGCCGAGGGACATCCCGCCGTCGGTGACTGGGTCTGCGCAGACCTGCGACCGGACGGGACGGCGACGTTGCACCACGTCCTGCCGCGCCGCACGAAGTTCTCGCGCAAGGAGGCCTCAGGGGTCTCGGACCGCACCCGCGAGCAGGTCGTCGCCGCCAACGTCGACACCGTGTTCCTCGTCACGGCGCTCGGCCGCGATCTGAACCCGCGGCGACTCGAGCGCTACCTGGCCATGGCGTGGGAGAGCGGCGCTCAGCCCGCCGTCGTGCTGACCAAGGCCGATCTCCATCCGGATCACGCCGCCGACCTCGACGCGGTCGAAGCGGTTGCGTTCGGCGTGCCCATACACGTCACGAGCGCCGTGAGCGGCGAAGGACTCGAGGCCTTGGCCCCCTATCTCGGGCGCGGGCAGACCGTGGCGTTTCTCGGCTCGTCAGGAGTAGGCAAGTCCACGCTGATCAACAGCCTCACGGGCACGGAGCTCGCTACGCAGGAGATTCGCGCCGACGGGCGTGGCCGGCACACCACCACGCGGCGCGAGCTTGTCCCGTTGGCCGGGGGCGCCCTGCTGCTGGACACGCCGGGCATGCGCGAGCTCCAGCTCTGGGAAAGCTCCGACGGCGTCGCGCAGGCGTTCGAGGACGTCGCGAGCCTCGCCGCGGAGTGTCGCTTCGCCGACTGCTCGCACGGCGGCGAGCCCGGCTGCGCGATCCGTGCAGCTCTTTCCGACGGAACGCTGCCGCGAGACCGCTGGGAGTCCTACGAGAAGCTCCAGCGCGAGCTGCGGGCGCTCGAGATCCGGCAGGACGCGCGGTTGACCTCCGAAGCTCGAAAAGAGCGGCGGCGCTTCGCACGCTCCCTGAAGAAGTCGGCCTGGTAGCAAGCCGACAACCGCACCCGAGCAAGATCGCGTGCCAGGCTTCGGCCTGGCACGCAGGTGCAGGCTAGGCGGTTACGCCCGCCGGCTTGGGCAGCGGCTCGATCGCCTCGAGCGCCCGCGCGATCTCGGCCTCGGGCAGCTCGAAGTCCTCGAGCTTTCCGGACAGGTACGCGTCGTAGGCGCCCAGGTCGAAGTGCCCGTGGCCGGAGAGGTTGAAGAGGATCGTGCGCTCGCCGCCCTCCTCGTCGGCCCGCCGGGCGAGGCCTACCGCTCCGTGAATCGCGTGGGCCGCCTCGGGAGCCGGAATGATCCCCTCGCTGCGCGCGAACTGGAGCGCCGAGGCGAACACGTCGGTCTGCATGTACGCCTCCGCACGGATCAGCCCGTCGAGCACGAGCTGCGATATGAGCGGCGCGGCGCCGTGGTAGCGCAGCCCACCCGCGTGGATCCCCGGCGGCACGAAGTCGTGGCCGAGCGTGTGCATGGGCACAAGCGGCGTCAGCTGCTTCGTGTCGCCGAAGTCGTACGCGAACGGCCCGCGCGTGAGCGTGGGGCAAGCAGCGGGCTCGCAGGCGAGCACCTCGATCTCTCGGCCGGCGATCTTCTCGCGGATGAACGGGAAGGACAGGCCGGCGAAGTTGGACCCGCCGCCGACGCACCCGACAACCGCGTCCGGGAAGGCGCCCGCCATCTCCATCTGCTGAAGGGCTTCCTGGCCGATCACGGTCTGGTGGGTGAGCACGTGGTTCAGCACGCTGCCCAGCGCGTAGGCGGTGTCGGCGCGGCCGGCCGTGTCCTCGACGGCCTCCGAGATGGCGATGCCCAGGCTGCCCGGTGACTCCGGGTCGTCCGCGAGGACGGCGCGCCCGGCATTCGTCTCCTCGGACGGGCTCGGGACGACCGTCGCGCCCCAGGTCTCCATCATCACGCGCCGGTAGGGCTTTTGCTCGTAGGAGACCTTCACCATGTAGACCTTGCACTCGAGGCCGAACAGCTGGCACGCGAGCGCAAGAGCGCTGCCCCATTGGCCCGCCCCGGTCTCGGTTGCGAGGCGGGTGCGGCCTTCCTGCTTGCCGTAGTAAGCCTGGGCAACGGCCGTGTTCGGCTTGTGGCTGCCCGCCGGGCTGACGCCCTCGTACTTGTAGAAGATCCGCGAGCGCGTGCCGAGCGCCTCTTCGAGCCGGCGCGCGCGATACAGCGGAGAGGGACGCCACAGTCGGTAGACATCACGCACGGCCTCCGGAATCGGTATCTCAGCGGCGTCCGAGACTTCCTGGCCGATCAGCTCCATGGGAAAGAGCGGCGCCAGGTCGTCCGGCCCCACCGGCTCGCCCGTACCGGGGTGCAGAACCGGCTGCGGCCGGTTCGGCATGTCCGCCTGGATGTTGTACCAACGCTCCGGGATCGCCGATTCCGGGAGTAGGAACTTGGTGTCGGTCACTGCGCCGCGAGCATACCGCGCCTCGCGCGAAGCGGCTGCTAGCGCGGGATCGGCGCCGCGCTACGCGGGCGCCGGGACACCTCGGCGCCCGCCTGCGCTCTCCTCCTCAGCCCGCTTTGCGAATCTCGACGGTACGGCTGGCGGCGTTGTTCGCCTCGACCTGCTCGTCGATGAGATCGGCCGGGTCCGCGGTCACGACCACGTCGCGCTTGCCCGACACGCCGGCTGTGTTCCACGTCACGGAGACGGTGCGGCTCTCGCCCTCGGGGATCGTTGGGATCGTGACCGACTGCGAGAGCGTGTCCCCGTCCGAGAACACCACCGTGACCGGCGCCGCGTCCGACTCGCCCTGGTTGCGAATCCGCGCTGTGACGGTCACCAGGTCACCGCTCCTCGGGTGGCCCGGCGAGAACGAGATGCCGGTGCGCGATGCGGTCAGGTCCGGCAGGTCCGGCCGTGGCCCGGTGTAGCGGAACACGTCCAACCCCCTGCTCATGTCGCCCACGTAGATGTAGCCCTGGTGGTAGAGCGCGCCCCACGAGGTGGCCCCTTCGGCGATGAAGTGGCCGACCTGGCGCGGATTCGTGGGATCCGAGTAGTCGACCACCTGCAACCCGGCGTTGTAGGAGCCCAGGAAGACGAGCGGCCCGTCGGACGAGAAGACGTGCACCGAGCAGACCGGAGCCGGTGTACCGAACGGGATGAACCACTCCGACAGCTCCGTCGCCGAGGTGAGATCGAGCGCCAGGCGGATGGCCGTGATCCCACCCGCGCTACCGCAGCCGTTGTGGAGGTCCTCGTCGGTGACGAGCGCGACATGCGGGTCGCTGTCGAGAAACTGGATCTCGTGGTGGTAGCGAATCGGGTGGTGGTCCGCTCCCGGATCGTGCAGCCAGCGATAGAGCACGATGGGGCTCGCCGGGGTGGTGATGTCGATCACCATGGCGCTGCCCGTGTTGCCGTTGCCCGTGTAGTTGCCGCCCTCTGCGAGTAGCGCGATGTCGCGGCGTACGGTCTTGTTGCCGCGCTTCACCGGATAGTCGACGTACACCTCGACATCGTGCGTGTGCGTATACGGCGCGCCGATCGGGCGGCCGTATCGGTACGGAGACGTCTCCCAGAGCTTGACGGGATCGCCGCGGAAGAGGATCTGCGGCGCGCCGGCCGGCGTGCCTACGAGAGGCCGGAGGTCGTAGATGCGCAGCCCCTGGACGCCCGCGCCGCCCGACGCCAGGAAGAGGCGGCGCGCGTCGACGATGTCACCGTTGTGCGACTCGCCGTCGACAGGGTCCGGACCGAAGGTCCACAGAACCTTCGGGTTCTGCGGGTCGGTGAAGTCGAGGTATTCAGTGCGGTTCGTCTTTGCCTCGGGAGGCAGGGCCGAATGAGACGAGGTGCGGTTCGTGCCGTTCAGAACGGCGATCTGCCTACCGCCGAAGACGGCGGCGTCGGGCGGCGCGTCGGCCCGCAGGTCGGGCAGGTAGTCGCCGATCGGCTGCGGGCTGGCCGGGTTGGTGACGTCGAAGACGCGCATCCCCTGGCCGTACGAGCCCACGTAGAGCCTGTTTCCCTGGACCGCCACATGGCCGCCCGTGAATCCGTTGTGACCGGCCACGTACTCGACGTTCTCCCGCGGCGCGAGCGGCGTCGGGACCAGCGCCCCCACCGCCGACACGACCGGGATGAACGCGTGCCCGCCGTCGTGCGCGCGCAACGCTCCTGACTGGAGGAGGCCGACCGCCGCCACGGCCGCAAGCGCCCCGATCAAGGACAAGGCTCTCCGCATCACACGCCTCCTGTCGAGATCTCGCAGCGTTCCTACCCGCCTGCCGCGATTTTACACCACTTGGAGGGGTGTACCAGCGGAAGAGCGCTGCGGATCCGACGTAGAGCGCTCGCAGGCTGCTTCTCAGCCGGGTTGTTCGACCATCGCGCTGCCGCCGCCACGCCTCGTCGGCTCAGCCGCCGCGAGCACCCGCCCGTCGGCGAGGAACTCGATTGCGGTGGCCGCGCCGATCTCCGCGCTCGGCGAGTACCTGTGCCCGTACGAGCTCGCCAGCAGCTGAGCGAGCGGCGACGCGATGAACGCAGGTTCTGCAGCCGTCGCTGCCGTGTTGCGCTGCGAGGCGCGCGGTGCCGCCATTGCCTCCGGCAGCGTGGCACCGAGGTCGAGCCGGTCGACGAGCAGCTGGAGCACGGTGGTAATGATCATGGAACCGCCCGGGGAGCCGAGCGCCAGTAGCGGCTCTCCGTCGTCGAGAACGATCGTCGGGCTCATGGAGCTACGTGGGCGCTTGCCACCCTGGACGCGATTCGGGTGCGTGAGCGAGTCGAAGTTGAAGTCGGTCAGCTCGTTGTTGAGGAGGAAGCCCCAGCCGGGCACGACGATGCCGTTGCCGCCCGTGGACTCGATCGTGTACGTGTACGAGACAACGTTCCCGAAGCGATCCGAGACGGTCAGGTGGGTGGTCGTCTCGCCACCGAGCGCGGCGGGACTTGCCGCGGCGGCCTGGTGAGGCCACGGGTTGCCAGGAGCGACCGGGCTCGTCGCCGCCTTCGCCGGGTCGATGAGCGCGCGTCGCTCAGCCGCGAAGCTGTCCGAGAGCAAGCCGGCGAGCGGAACGTCGACGAAATCCGAGTCGGCCAGATAGGCGCCGCGATCGGCGAAGGAGAAGCGGGAGGCCTCGAGGAGGAAGTGGAACGCTTGGGTGCGGCCTGATCCCGCGAGGTCGAAGCCTTCGAGGATGTTCAGGGCCTCGCCGACCGTCGAGCCGCCGCTCGAGGGTGGGCCCATGCTGTAGACGTCCAGGCCGCGGTAGTCGACGTGTGTCGGCGGACGCTCGGGCGCCAGGTAGCCGCGCAGGTCCAGGAGTGACATGCCACCCGCCCGCCAGACGTGATTCGCACTCGGCCCCACAGGCGGGGTGCGGACCGCGTTGACGATCGCGTTGGCCACTGCGCCGTGGTAGAACCCGCGCGCGCCGAGCAGGATGATGCGCATGTACGTCCGGGCGAGATCGGGGTTCTTGAAGACCGTGCCGACGTCGACCGGCGTGCCGTCGGGGTCGAGATACAGCGCGGCTGACGACGGAATGTCGTCGAACCAGTCGACGTTCTGCTGAATCTGGTCGGCGAACGTCTGGTCGACGATGAACCCGCGCCGCGCCACTTGGAAGGCGGGCCACATGGCCTCCGACAGAGAGATCGTGCCGTAGCGGCGCAGCGCCTCATCCCAGCCGCGCACCGTGCCCGGCACGCCGGCCGAGAGCCCGCTGAAGCGCGCGTCGTTGAAGGGCAGCGGCCGCCCGCTCTCCCAGAACGAGTCGGGCCGCATGCCGATGGGAGCAGCCTCGCGGTGGTCGATGGTGGTGACCGCACCGCTGCTCGTGCGGATGACCATGAAGCCGCCACCGCCCACACCGGCCGAGAAGGGCTCGGTGACACCGAGCACGGCCGCAGCGATGACGGCAGCGTCGACGGCGTTCTTGCCGGAGCGCAGCGCATCGACGGCAGCTCTTGTTGCGAGCACCTCTACGCTCGCCGCAGCACCGCCCGCACCGACTGCGGTCGGCTCTTTGGGCGGAGGCGCCAGCTGCGCCGAGCCGGCGCGCGCAAACGCGAGCGGTATCAAGCAGACGGTCAGCAGCAGAAGCAGAACACGGTGCATCAGAACCCCCTCTCGTCTCCGGGAGAGCCTTACCCGCAGGCGCGAGGGCTAACCGCCGGGCGCTACGCGTGCACACCGAGCGCGCTCGCCACAAACCCGGCCAGCTCGTGAACGAAGCGCGGGTCGATCGTGTGCGGCAACGGATATTCGCGGTAGACGACCTCGGCGCCCGCCTGCTCGAGCGTTCGCTTCGCGCGCCTCCCCCATTCGACGTCCATGATCGGGTCGTAGGTGCCGTGGCCGATGGCGACGGGCGGGAGCGGCGGGTCGAGGTCGAGCTCGAAGCCCTCCACCGTTGGGATGAAGCCGCTCAACGCAATGATGGCGGCCGGCCGTGGCCGGCCGCGCGCCAGGCCGAACGCGTAGCTCATCACCGCCCCTTGCGAGAAGCCGCCCAGCACGGTGCGGTCGGCCGGGATGCCGGTCTCGGCGGCTAGGTCGTCGAGCCAGCGCGAGCCGAGCTCGAACGTGGGCAGAAACGTGGCGGGATCGGGGTACCCGACCTCCCGAACCACGTACCAGTGCGCCCCGCCGGGCGGCAGCGACAGAGGCCCGCGAGGGGTGACGCCCAGCAACCTCTGCTCGGGATCGATGATGTCGAGCAGCGGCACGAGGTCGTACTCGTCGGCGCCGCGGCCGTGAAACAGTACGAGCAGGCCCTCGGGCTCACCCCGTGCGGGGCGCCGGTGAGCGGCGAGCGTCACCGGCGGACCGGGCGCACGTCCGGCAGCGGCGTCAGGACGGGCTCGAGCTGCGCGCGCAGATGCTCGTACGCGGGCGGCAGCGAAAGCCGCTCGCCCAGGTTCTCGAGGGGCTCGTCGGCCGTGAAGCCCGGGCCGACCGTGGCGATCTCGAACAGGACTCCGCTTGGCTCGCGGAAGTAGATGGAGCGAAAGTAGAAGCGGTCGATGACGCGCGTCGGCGCCGCACCGCCGCGCAGCGCACGATCTCGCCACGCCTCGTGGCGCTCAGGCGGGGATGACCAGGCGACGTGATGGACGGTGCCGGCGCCGCCGACACCGGTCTCGGGCGGCGCCGGGTCATAGGCATAGGACGAGCCGCGCCGCTCCCCGCGCGCCTCCCACGTCGCATCTCCGGCCGGGTCGAACGCAAGCGCGTCCTCCAGGAAGTGCCGGCTGGCTTCGGGCTCGGCGCTGTACGCGCGAACGCCGTCGAAGCCTTGCAGCGCCAGCTCCATGGGGATCTCCGGATGCTCCGCGACAAGCGGCTCGTCCCCGGTTTCCACGATCGCGAGCGCGAGCGCGAGGCCTTCCGGGTCGCTGAACCGCAGCCGTCCGTCCGCTCGCTCGGGCGAGGCGCCTTCGGCGGTAAGCCGCTCCGCCCAGAAATCGAGCGCAGCCTCGCTTCCAACCCGCCACGTGATCAGGTGGACCATGCCCGCACCGGCGCGGCCCGGTCGAACGCCCGGGTACTCGAAGAACGTGATGTCCGAGCCGGCGCTCCCGAGCTCGTCGGCGTAGAAGAGGTGGTAGACGGTCGGGTCGTCCTGATTCACGGTCTTCTTGACCATCCGCAGGCCCAGCACGCGCACGTAGAAGTCGACGTTGCGCGGCGCATCGCCTGTGATGCACGTGATGTGGTGGATTCCTTCGAGCTTCATGTCGTGGCAGCGCCTCCTCGGCCGATCGGCCGGTCAACGGGACGAATGAGTCCAGTTCTCTGGCGATTCCCGCCGGAGCGCCGAGTCACACTCAGCTCGCGAGCAGGAGCTCCGCGGCTGCCTCGAGGTTGACGCGGCCGGCGCCGTGTGTGGCGACATAGGCGCCCGCACCGACGGGACGCCAAACCGGAAGGCCCGTCTCCACCACGATCGCATTCTCGGATCGGGCGAGCAGCCGCTCGGCGAAGTCCTGCTGCCAGCGGTGGCGGTGCGCGTCGCGGAGCACCAGCACGAGTCGCCGCTTCCCGTCGGGCTGCGGAAGACCGTCCGAATCGAATGCTCGCTCCTCGAAAGGAACCACCACTGCCTCCGGCAGCGCATGCTGCAGGAGCTCGCCGAGACCGTGCCGGGCGACACCTGCTGCAATGGACGGCTCCGGTCGCAGCTCGACAACAAGCGGCGCACGACCGAGCGTCATGTCGCCGTCAGCGCGAACCGCCCTGCGGGCCGCCGCAAGGCCCGCTCCTGCCTCCCGCGGTCCATCAGGATCCGCCGTGCTCGCCCACCTGCCGAGCGCGGCAACGCGTTCCGCCGCCTGGGCGAGACGTTCCTCGGGGAGCGCGCCGGTACGCACGGCGGCCACCATGCCCAGCACCGCCCGCTCCACCGTCAGCGGCCCGATGTCGGCGCCGAGGCAGAGTGCGTCGGCGCCGGCGGCGAGAGCCCGTACGGCTCCCTCCTCGACGCCGACGGTCGCGCTGATGGCGCGCATCTCGAGCGCGTCCGTCATCACCACGCCGTCGAAGCCAAGCTCGCCGCGCAGCAGGCCGTCGATCACGGTCGTGCTCAACGTGGCAGGTGCGTCGTCGAGGGCCGAGACGCGGATGTGGGCGGTCATCACCGTGCGCACCCCCGCCTCGACGGCCGCGCGAAACGGCAGGACCGCACCGGCCATCAGCTCCGCTCGGCTCCCGTTCAGGGTGGGCAGCGCTTGATGCGAGTCCTCGCTCGTCCCACCGTGGCCCGGGAAATGCTTCGCGCACGCGGCCACGCCCACGCCCTGCAGGCCGGTGACGAACGCGCGCACGTGCCGCGCCACGAGCGCGGGATCGGAGCCGAACGCGCGCACGCCGACGATCGGGTTGCGCAGGTCGCTGTTCACGTCGGCGACCGGCGCGAGATTGAGGTTGATGCCGGCCGCGGCCAGGTCGCTGCCGATCGCCGCAGCGACTCTGTGGGTCAGCTCGACGTCGTCGACGACGCCGAGCGCGTCCGCCCCCGGGTACGAGCTGCCGGATGCCGCCTCGAGCCTGGTGACGTCCCCGCCCTCCTCGTCCACCGCCACGAGCACGTCCTGCCGGCCGGCGCGCAGCGCCCGGGTGAGCGCGCCTACCCGCTCGGGCTCGTCGACGTTGCGGGCGAACAGCACGACGCCGCCGAGGCCACGTTCGAGCTGCCGGTGCAGCCACTCCGGCACCGTGCGCCCGCGGAAGCCCGGGAAGATGCACGCCGCGGCCAACCGCTGTAGCTCGCCGCTCATCCGCGAACGGCCCCCGCCGTGAGACCGAATGCGATGCGGCGATGCACGAGCACGAAGAAGATGACCACCGGCAGCGACGTGAGTGTCGCGGCGGCCATCAGCGGGCCCCAGTCGGTGCCACGCAGCCCCGTGAAGCCTGCGAGCCAGACGGTGATCGTCTGCTTCTCCGGGCTGGACAGCAGGATGTAGCCGAGGATGAACTCGTTCCAGGCGAGCACGAAGGCGAAGATCGAGGTCGCCACCATGCCGGGCGCCACGAGCGGGAGCAGGATCCGCACAAAAGCGCCGAAGCGCGTCGAGCCGTCCACCATGGCGGCCTCCTCGAGCTCGCGCGGGACGCCGATGATGAAGCCGCGCAGCGTCCAGACACAGAAGGGCAGCACGAAGGTCAGATACGTGACGATCGCCCCGGTGAGCGTGTCCCATCTGCCCACGTCGACCATCAGCAGGTACAGCGGGATGATGAGCCCGGTGATGGGCACCATCTGCACGCCGATGATCACGACGATCGCCGCCCGGCGGCCGTAGAAGCGGAACTTGGCCAGCGCCAGGGCGGCCAGGAAGCCGAGCAGGAGCGACAGCACCACCACGGCTCCCACGACGATCAGGCTGTTCTTCACGACCGTCCAGAAGTACTGCTGGTTGATCGCGTCCGAGAAATTGTCGAGCGTCGCGGGGGCCGGGAACCATTTCGGCACGTAGTCCTCGATGTCGCTGCCGGGCTTGAACGCCGTGGAGACCATCCAGTAGACGGGGAACGTCATGACCGCGAACACCAGTAGCCCGAGCAGGTTGATGCCGACCCGGGACGCGATGCGGCGACGGCTGCGTGGACGCCGGCGGACCACGGCGCGGTCAGGGCTCGTCGCGATGGGCGGGATGCGCAGGTCTGGCCCGACGCTCAAGAAGAGCCTCCCAGCAGGGCCTGTGCGCGCCGCTGCGCGATCGGACGGTCCCCATGAGGAGACAGTCCGAGCACCGTCTTAACAGTGACAGTCACTGTGGAGAGGCTCACGCGGTCTCTCCCATCCGGATCATCTGGCGGATGTAGACAAACGTGGCCGCGAACATGATCAGCACCATGGAGACGGCGATCGCCGAGCCGAGGCCGTACTCGCTGACGCCGAACGACTTGACGTACGAGTAGATGCTCATCACGTAGTAGTCCTCGGTCGGCCGCCCCTCGCGCATCAGCCAGACCTGCGTGAAGACCTGGAAGTCCCAGATGACGGACAGGCTGGTGAGGATCAGAAAGATCGGCTTCAGCAGCGGAAACGTGATGTCACGGAAGATGCGCAGGCCGCCCGCGCCGTCGATCGAGGCCGCCTCGACGAGCTCGGCGGGCACCTGCGAAAGACCGGCGTAGACGGTGATGGCGACGAACGGGATGGCGCCCCACACGATCAGGGCCGTGATCACGCCGAAGCCGGACACCGGGTCCTCGAACCAGTTGTGGTGGATGAAGTTGCCCAGGTGCAGCTCGGTGAGCGTCCAGTTGAGGACACCGAACTCGAAGTTCACCATCCAGTAGAAGACCTGTACCGCGACCACGACGGGCATGGCCCAGGCCAGCACCAGCCCCGTGGTGAGCAGCAGGCGCATGAAACGCCCGAGCTTCACCAGCAACAGGGCGATCAGGGTGCCGAACAGCATGGTCAGGCCGACGCACGCGAGCGTGAAGACGACCGTTCGCACGAGCACGTCGCGGAACTGCGCGTCCTCCAGGATCGTTCGGTAGTTGTCGAGGCCGATCCAGGTGCCCTGCTGCGCCAGCAGCTCGGGCAGGTTGTAGCGCTGGAAGGAGAGCGCGACGAGCTTGTAGATCGGATACCCGAGCACTCCGCCGATGACGGCGAAGGTGGGTACGAGCAGCGCGTAGGGCACCAAGCCGCGCAGTGCCCTGCCGCCGAGCCTCCGGCGCCGCCGGGCCGCTCGAAGCGGCCCGGCGGCGACAGCCGCTGAACCCGGGGGCGCGCTTGCGCTACCCGGGCTCATCCTCAGCTTTTGCCGTTCAGGATCGACGTGATCCTCTGGCTCGCTTTCTGCGCGGACGCCTTGATGGGCTTGCCCACGAGGACATTCGTTCCGAGGCTCTGGAGGATCCCCGCGGTCTCGACGTTCGCCCAGCGCGGATGAATGGGCACGAACCAGCTGCGCTTGGCCGCATTCGCGAACGGCGCAACCTCCTTCTGGCTCGAGAGCAACCCGGCCAGGGTGGTCGTGTTGGGGATCTGCTTGCCCTCGGTGGCGATGACGCGCATCGAGCTCGTGCTCGTGAACGCCGAGATCCAGTCACGCGCGAGGGACTTGTTGCCGCTCGTCACAGGAACGCCGAGCACCGAGCCGCCCAGGAAGGTCGGCATCTGCTTGCCCGGGGTATGGCTAGGCATCGGGAAGCCGCCGATCACGTTCTTCAGGGCGGGATTGCCGGCCTTGGGGTCGAGCGCGAAGCCCCACTCCCAGCCGTTGGCGAGCACCATGGCGACCTTGCCCTTGCTGAACACGGTGCCGAGGAAGGGGTGGGCCTCATCCCCGGTCTTGTTCGCGCGGGAGAGCGCCAGCACGGTCTTCCGCCAGGCGGTCAGGCCGGCGACGGCCTGCGGGGAGTCGAGCGTGCCGACCCACTTGCCGCCCTTGAAGCGGGCGATCGCGCCGCCGAAGTCGTAGACGAAGGCCATGGCTCCGTACCAGTAGCGGCCGGGGAAGTAGAACGCCGAGAAGTTCGGGTCTTTGCCGAACTTCTTCATGAGCTTCGCCCCGTCGGCCTGAAGCTCCGCAAGGCTCCTCGGCGTGCCCTTGATACCGGCCTTCTTGAACATGTCGGTGCGGTAGATGACAGCCCGCGCGCCCGCGTAGTACGGAACGCAGCGAAGCTCACCCTGGATCCTGCAGGCCTGCTCCAGGCCGGCGAGCCAGGTCTTCGAGTTCGGGAACTGGCTCTTGGTGAGCGGCTCGAGCGCCTTGGCGTCCAGGTACTTGGTCGTCTCGGTGTTGCCGAGCTCGATGACGTCCGGAGCGTTCCGTGCGGCCAGGGCCGCGTCGAACTTCGTCAGGTGCTCCGTCCAGGTCTGCTCCTCGATCTTGACGTCGACGTCGGGATGCTGGCGCTTGAACTCCGCCGTGGCCGCGTCGCGGGCGCTGGACCACAGCTGCCTCGCTTCGGGCTGAAGCCAGATGCGAAGCTCGGTTGCAGCCGTCTTCCCGTTTGCGGTGGAGGCGGCGGCCGCCAGCACGACGACGAGGCCGACGACGGCAATGAGGCGTGCCTTCATGAGCGATCTCCCATCATGCGTCTGGACGGCCCTCGTCCGGTCGGCGCTCCGGATGGCCTGCGGGAAGCGCCGTGGCCGCCAATTGGTTTATACCACTTGGCCACGTTCGAGAGATTCGCACTTCGCGGTCAGCTTGTCAAGACCAATCTGCTCAGAAGCCGTGGCCGTCTCCGCGTGCGGCGAGAGCGAAGCCACCCGCGGACTCGCCGCGGCGGCTCAGCTCCGTGACGAGCCGGTAGCGATCGCCTCGGTACGTGGACTGCACGAACTCGATGATCTCGCCGCTTTCCGAGCGTGTGACGCGCTCGAAGAGGAACGCGGGCGAGTGCAGCGGTACGCCCAGCACGGCCGACTCCTCCTCGCTGGTCACTGTGGGCTCGACCGTCTGGATGCCGCCGACGATGACGATCCCGAAGCGGTCCTCGAGCAGCTCGTAGAACGAGTGCTGCTCGAGATCGCGCGCGGAGAGGCCGGGTACGAGCGTCTGTCGCACATGCAGCACCTCGATCGCCATCGTCTCGCGATCGGCGAGGCGCAGCCGCTTTGCCACGACGACCGGCTCGGCCGGGGAGACGTGCAGGGTGCGGCCCAGCCTGGCGCCGGCCGAGACGACGCGCAGCTCGAGCGTCTTGCTGCCCGGCTGCATCCCGCGCCTGCGCATGTCCTCGGTAAACGAGGTCATGGTCAGCTCCTGCGCGATCTTCGGCTCGCTCACAAAGGTGCCGGCCCCGCGCCGGCGAGTCAGGACGCCTTCACGCACGAGCTCGTCGAGCGCCGCGCGTACCGTGAGGCGCGAGACGCCCAGATCGGTGCTCAGCTGGCGCTCGGAAGGGATCGCCTGGCCGATTCCGAGGCGTTCCATGAGGTCGAGCACCCGGTCGCGCGTCTCGCTTTGCTTCGTGACCTTTCTGGGAGCGGCGGTCATCAGCCAACCTGCTCGTAAGCAGGTTCCTGTTGTGAGAGGGACGCAACCTGCAGTGCGTCGCCCGTGACGGGGTCGAAGAAGTGGAAGCGGGCCGGATCGACCGCCAGCGACAGCGGTTGCCCGATCGCGGCTTTCGTAGCGGGATCGACGCGCGCGCAGAAGAGCGCCTGCTGCTCAGGTAGGAGGCTGATGTCCGCCTCGGACGCCTCCAGCAGCTCGGCCGTGATCGGCCGCGTGTCGACACGGAAGAACACGTACGCGTCAGCGCCCACCTCCTCCAGCACGTCCACGAGCACGGTGATCCGGGGCAGGTGATCGGGAGCGAAAGACGCGTCTTCGAAGCTCTCTGGCCTGATGCCGAGCACCACGTCGCGCGCGGCACCGGCCGGACGGACAGCCTCAGACAACGGCAGGCGATAGCCGGGAAAGACGACCACGTCGTTCTCGATACTCGCCTCCACGAGGTTCATCGCGGGCGAGCCGATGAAGGCGGCCACGAACACGTTGCGCGGCTGCCGGTAGAGACGCTGGGGCGTGTCCACCTGGAGGATGCGCCCGTCGCGCATCACGGCGACGCGCTGGCCGAGCGTCATGGCCTCGACCTGGTCATGCGTCACGTACACCGTCGTCACGCCGAGCCGGTTGTGCAGCTGGACGAGCGACGCGCGCATGCCGACGCGCAGCTTCGCGTCGAGGTTGGAGAGAGGCTCGTCCATGAGGAACGCTTGCGGCTCGCGAACGATGGCACGGCCCATGGCAACGCGCTGGCGCTGACCGCCGGACAGCTGCGCGGGCCGGCGATCGAGCATCTCTTCGAGGCCGAGCAGGCCGGCGACCTCCTCGACCCGGCGTGTGGTCTCTGTCTTGCCCGTCCGGCGCACCTTGAGCCCGTAGCCGAGGTTCTGGCGCACCGTCATGTGCGGGTAGAGCGCATAGCTCTGGAAGACCATCGCCACGTCGCGCCGGCGCGGTGCCAGATCGGTCACGTCGCGGCCCCCGATGCTCACCTCCCCGGCTGTGACCTCCTCGAGGCCGGCGATCATGCGCAACAGCGTCGATTTGCCGCAGCCGGACGGCCCGACGAGCACGAGGAACTCGCCGTCCGCGACGGCGAGCCTGATGTCGTCGACGGCGACGACCCCGCCGGAGAACACCTTGGTTACGCCTTCCAGAACGATGTCGGCCATCGCCGTATCGGTCCTCCCGCTGCTGCGTCGACTCGTAGAGCATACTTGTCTTACGCCGAAAGACAAGACCAATACGCCGCGCGGCGGCACTATGGTATTGACCAGTGGGTACGCCCGAGCGTAGACTGCGGCCATGGAGAGCGGCGTAGCGATGGGCCGGCACGACGATCTCGACCAGCTCATCACCGAGGCCCGGAGCGCCGCCACCACCGACCTCGACCTCCGCTCGACACAGGAGCTCGTCGACCTCATGAACCAGGAGGATGCGACGGTGCCCGCCGCTGTCGGCACCGCGTCAGCTCAGATCGGGGCGCTGGTCGACAGTATCGCCGAGCGGCTGGCCCGCAGCGGGCGGCTCGTCTACGTGGGAGCCGGATCGTCCGGTCGGCTCGCCGCGCTGGATGCCGCCGAATGTGAGGCAACGTTCTCCGCGGCCCCGGGGCAGGTGATCGCGCTCACGTCAGAAGCAACCGCCGGCGTGACGATCGACCAGGCGGCCGAGGACGATGCCGAGGCGGGGGTGGCAGGCGTCCGGGCAATCGGCGTATCGCATGCGGACGCCGTGGTGGGGATCAGCGCGAGCGGCCGCACCCCGTACGTGCTCGGCGCGCTCGAAGCCGCGGCGGCGGCCGGGGCGCTCACCGCCTGCGTGGTATCCACGCCGGATTCACCCCTCGCGCGCCTCGTCGACCACGAGATCCCGGTCATCGTCGGGCCGGAGGTGCTCTCCGGGTCGACGCGGCTCAAGGCGGGCACCGCCCAGAAGCTCGTGCTCAACACGATCTCGACCGTGACGATGATCCGGCTCGGCAAGACCTTCGGCGACCTGATGGTGGACGTGCAGGCTACAAACGAGAAGCTCCGAGCCCGCGTGCGGCGGATCGTCGCCGTTGCGACCGGGGCGCCGCCCGCCGACGTCGACGGCGCGCACATTCTC
>DAITAO010000005.1:0-75991 GCA_036824245.1 Gaiellaceae bacterium
GGCTCTGCCCGGCGGGAGCCGCCGCCGGCGAGGGGCGCGCGTGAGTTACACGGAGGCAGCTCCCCTGAGTCCTCGCGCGAGGCGGCGTCGCGTGTTGCGGCGGCGCTTCCTGCGCCGGCCGGCCGCCGTCGGCTCGCTCGTGGTAGTGGTCGCCTTCATCGGCGCCGCGCTCCTGGCCCGCTGGGTCGCGCCCTACTCGCCCTCGGAGACCGATTTCGACGCGCTGCTCGCGGGCCCGTCGCGTGACCACCTGCTCGGTACGGACGATTTGGGCCGCGACACACTCTCGAGGATCATCTGGGGCGCCCGCGCGTCCATCCAGGCCGGGTTCTTCGCGACGGTGCTCGCCATGGCCGTCGCCATCCCCATCGGTCTGATCGCCGGCTACTACCGCGGCTGGCTGGACACCGTGATCGCCCGGCTTACG
Source organism: Gaiellaceae bacterium (assembly GCA_036824245.1). Taxonomy (GTDB): domain Bacteria; phylum Actinomycetota; class Thermoleophilia; order Gaiellales; family Gaiellaceae; genus JACVRM01. The sequence continues at coordinate 428 of DAITAO010000005.1, forward strand.
GATGTGCTGCTCGCCTTCCCGTTTCTGATCCTGGCGGTCGGCCTGGCGGCCATCCTCGGGCCGTCGCTCACCAATGCGACACTCGCGCTCGGCATCGCCGCAGTCCCGCCGCTCATCCGCATCGCGCGCGGCGAGGCGCTTGCGCTCCGCGAGGAGGACTACGTGCGCGCAGCGATCGCCAACGGGGCGAACGACGCCGTCATCCTCGGACGGCACATCCTCCCGAACATGCTGAGCACGCTGCTCGTGCAGGCCACGGTCACCATTCCGGCCGCGATCATCGGCGAGGCCGTGCTCTCCTTTCTCGGCCTCGGCGTGCAGCCGCCGACTCCGTCATGGGGCGTGATGCTGAACGCGGCGCAGCCCTACCTGAGCGAGGCGTCGCAGCTGGCCGTCTACCCGGGTCTCGCGATCGTGATCGCGGCGCTCGCCTTCAACTTGCTCGGCGACGGCCTACGAGACGTCTTCGATCCGAAGACCCAGCGGTGACGACCCTCGGTGTTCGCAGTACGAGGCGGTGGCAACCCGTAGGCAGCCATTCGAGGGTCTGTCCCCTCAGCCACCTGCTACCGCCTCCAAACTCGGTCCTGCGCCAACGGCGCGCTCCCGCGTCGGGGACTGACCCTCACAGAAAGCGCCACGATCGACCCAACTGCATGCTCCGTAGAACAGATGCCTGAGTACCTGCTCGAAGTCCAGGACCTCTCCGTCCGTTTCGACACGGACGAAGGCACGGTGCACGCCGTCGATCGCATGTCGTTGACGCTGGCGCCGCGTCAGGTGCTCGGCCTGGTCGGGGAATCGGGGTGCGGCAAGAGTGTCACCGCTATGTCCATCCTCGGGCTGCTGCCGGCGACCGCGACCGTCACGGGAAGCGTCCGCTTCGAAGGCGCCGACTTGCTGCGCGCCTCCGGGAGGCACCTGCGCCGGGTGCGCGGCCGCAAGATCTCGTTCGTCTTTCAGGAGCCGATGACCTCGCTCAACCCGGTGCTGCGCATCGGTAACCAGATCGGCGAGGTGCTGCGCGAGCACCTCGGCCTCTCGCGACGTGCGGCTCGCGAGCGGACGGTGGAGTTGCTCGAGCTCGTGCACATCCCCGATCCCGGCCGGCGCGTGGACGAGTTTCCGCACCAGTTGTCGGGCGGCATGCGCCAACGCGTGATGATCGCCATGGCGCTCGCGTGTGACCCGAAGATCCTGATCGCGGACGAGCCGACCACGGCGCTCGACGTGACCATCCAGGCGGGCATCCTCGACCTGCTGCGCGAGCTGCGCGACCGGCTCGACATGGCCATCGTGCTGATCACGCACAACCTGGGCGTCGTGGCCGACCTGGCCGACCGCGTCGTGGTGATGTACGCGGGGCGCAAGGCCGAGGAGGCGCCCGTGGGCGAGCTCTTCGCACACCCGCAGCACCCGTACACGATCGGGCTGCTCGGAGCGATCCCACGGCCCGGGGCCGCCCACAACGGCAAGCTCCAGGAGATCCCTGGGCGGGTACCCTCGCTCGCCGAGCTGCCGCAGCACTGCGTGTTCGCCGAGCGCTGCCCGCGGGCCGACGAGCTGTCGTGGTCGGAGGTACCTGAACTGCGCATCGTGCGTCCCGACCACGCCGTCGCGTGCTTCCATCCGGGCGAGGCATGAGCGCAGAGCCCGACGGCACGCCGGTCCTCGAGGTCGAGGGCCTCGTCAAGCACTTTCCGCTCGGCCGCGGCATCGGCCGCGGCGGGCGGGTCGTCTACGCCGTCGACGGAGTCTCGTTCTCGGTGGCGCCGGGCGAGGTGCTCGGGCTCGTGGGCGAGTCGGGCAGCGGCAAGACGACGGTCGGCTACTGCGTGAACCGTCTGCTCGAGCCCACGGCGGGCGCGATCAGGCTGGACGGGAAGGACATCACGCACCTGTCGCGCCGTGAGCTGCGCCCGTTCCGGCGCCGGATGCACATCGTGTTCCAGGACCCCTACTCGTCCCTCAACCCGCGCATGACGTGCGGCCAGATCGTCGGCGAGCCGCTGCGGTTGCACAAGCTGGCACGGGGGAAGCAGCTCCAGGAGCGCGTTGCGGAGCTCTTCGACGCGGTGGGGCTGCGGCCGGAGCTTCGCTACCGCTACCCGCACGAGCTGTCCGGCGGGCAGCGCCAGCGAGTCGGGCTGGCGCGGGCGTTGAGCGTGTCGCCCACCTTGCTGATCGCCGACGAGCCGGTCTCCGCGCTCGACGTCTCCGTGCAGGCGTCGGTGCTGAATCTATTGCGCGACCTGCAGCAGCAGATGGGCTTTTCCTGCCTGTTCATCAGCCACGACCTGGCCACGGTCGAGTTCCTGTGCGACCGCGTCGCGGTCATGTACCTCGGCAAGATCGTGGAGCTGGCGCCGCGCGAAGAGCTGTTCGCGCGGCCGCAGCACCCGTACACGCAGGCGCTGCTGTCCGCGGCGCTCGTGCCCGACCCGGAAGTGCAGCGGACCCGCACGCGCGTGGTGCTCGACGGCGACATCCCCAGCCCGGTGGCGCCGCCGTCGGGCTGCCGCTTTCGGACGCGCTGCCCGCTCGAGCCCGAATCAGCTCCGCGCTCGACGGAGGAAGAGCCGCCGCTCGTCGACGTCACCGGCCAGGGTCACTTCGCCGCCTGCCACCTCGTACGGCGCGGAGTGGAGACGCGCCGCCTCGCCGAAGCGCCGGCCGAGCTCGCGTCCGCGAGCGAGCAGTGAAGTTCACAACGCGCCCGGAGCTCCGCGGCACCTTCGGAATGGTCGCGTCGACGCACTGGCTCGCCTCGGCGGCCGGTATGGCCGTGCTGGAGCGCGGCGGCAACGCCTTCGACGCAGCCGTGGCGACCGGTCTCACCCTGCAAGTCGTCGAGCCGCACCTCAACGGGCCGGGCGGTGACCTGCCGGTTGTCCTGTGGAGCGCCGAGCGCGGCGAGCCGCTCGTGGTCTGTGCCCAGGGGCCGGCGCCCGCTGCGGCCACCATCGAGCGCTTCCGCGAGCTCGGGCACGAGCTCGTGCCGGGCACGGGCCTGCCCGCCGCCTGCGTGCCCGGCGCCTTCGACGGCTGGATGCTGCTCTTGCGGGACTTCGGCACGCTGGGGCCGGAGGACGTGCTCGAGGCCGCCGTCGGCTACGCCGAGCAGGGCTACCCCGTCATCGCCGGGATGACGGCCACAATCGAGCGCACCGAGGAGCTCCTGCGCGGCTGGCCGGCGTCGGCGGACCTGTACCTGCCGGCCCCGCGCCCCGGCACGCTTTTCCGCAACCGGACCCTCGGCGCCACGTACCGGCGCATCCTCGACGAGGCCGGAACAGGCGATCGCGAAACCCGCATCGAACGCGCGCGCGCGGCGTTCTACAGCGGCTTCGTGGCCGACGCGATCGACCGCTTGTGCGCCGATGGAGACGGTCTGCTAACTGCGGGCGACCTGGCCGGCTGGCAGGCGACGCTCGAGCCGCCGGCCACCTTCGACTACGGGGGTTACACCGTCTGCAAGACGGGGCCGTGGGGGCAGGGGCCGGTCTTCCTGCAGCAGCTGGCCCTCCTCGCCGGCTTCGACCTCGAGGCAATGGGGCTGGGCACCGCCGACTACGTGCACACGGTCGTAGAGTGCGCCAAGCTCGCCTTCGCCGACCGCGAGGCCTTCTACGGCGACCCGAATTTCGTCGACGTTCCGCTCGAACGGCTCCTCTCGCGTGAGTACAACGACGAGCGCCGCGCACTCGTCGACGGCACGGCCTCCGCTGCGCTACGGCCCGGAGGCGGGCGCCTGCCCACGCTCGTGGAAGCCGTCCCGGCGGTCGGAGCCGGCGAGCCGACGCGCGGCGATACCGTGCACCTCGACGTCGCCGACAGTTTCGGCAATCTCGTCTCGGCCACGCCGAGCGGCGGTTGGCTGCAGAGCTCGCCGGTCATCCCCGAGCTCGGCTGGCCGCTCGGCACGCGCGCTCAGATGTTCTGGCTCGAGCGGGGCCTGCCCTCGTCGCTCGAGCCCGGCAAGCGGCCCCGGACGACGCTGTCGCCCTCGCTCGCGCTGCGCGGCGGCGAGCCGTACCTCGCGTTCGGCACGCCCGGCGGCGACCAGCAGGACCAGTGGTCGTTGCACGTCTTCCTCGCGCATGTGCATTTCGGGCTCGATCTCCAGGCGGCCGTGGATGCGCCGGGCTTCCACACCGACCACTTCCCAAGCTCGTTCTTCCCGCGGCAGGCAGAGCCGGGCTCGCTCGCGCTCGAGGCGCGCTTCGCACCGGATGTCGTCGACACTCTGCGCCGGCGCGGGCACGACGTGGATGTGACCGGCCCCTGGTCGCTGGGGCGCGTCAGCGCCGCCGGCCGCGAGCAGGACGGATCGCTGAAGGCAGCCGCCAACCCGCGCGGCATGCAGGGCTACGCCGCGGGCCGCTGACGTCCAGCCACTAGGCTCGGGCTCTGCCTGCCGACGCCGTCGTCATCGGATCCGGGCCCAACGGGCTCGCCGCAGCCATCACGCTCGCGCGGGCGGGACTCGCGGTGGAGGTGCACGAAGCGGCCGACACCGTCGGCGGAGGCGTGCGCTCCGCAGAGCTCACCCTGCCGGGCTTCGTCCACGACATCTGCTCGGCGATCTACCCGCTCGCAGCCGGGTCACCGTTCTTCCGCGAGCTCGACCTCGAGGTCGAGTGGATCCATTCCCCGGCAGCCGCGGCGCACCCCTTCGACGACGGCACGGCGGTGACACTCGAGCGCGACGTCGCCGCCACGGCTGCGCAGCTCGGTGAGGACGCCGAGGCCTACCGGCGCCTCTTCGAGCCGCTAGTGGAGGGTTGGCAGGCGATCGAGCCCGTCCTGCTCGCGTCCTTCCTGCCGCCGCCGGCACGGGCTGCGGCGCGGCTGGCGCGCACCCTGGGCGCGCGGGCGGCGCTCGCGGGCATGCGGGCCGGGCTGGCAAGCACGCGTTCGCTCGCCGTACGCAACTTCCGCGGAGAGACGGCGCGCGATTTCTTCGCCGGCCACGGCGCGCACTCGATCCTTCCCCTAGAGCAACGCTCGAGCGCCGCGTTCGGGTTGACGCTGGCCGTGCTCGGCCACGTCTACGGCTGGCCGATCGCGCGGGGCGGCTCGCAGCGGCTCGCGGAGGCCCTGGCGGCACACGCTCGCTCGCTGGGCGTGGTGATTCACACCTCGTCCCCGGTCGAGCAGCTGCCGGACGCGCGGCTCGTGCTCGCCGATGTCTCGCCTCCCGAGCTCCTGCGCATAGCCGGCTCCCGTCTGCCGGAGCGGTACGCCCGCGCGCTGCGCCGCTTCCGCTACGGGCCGGCTGCGTTCAAGCTGGACTGGGCGCTCGAGGGACCGATTCCGTGGCGAGCGGCAGAATGCCGCCGCGCAGCGACGGTGCACGTCGGCGGCACGCTCGACGAGATCGCGGCCTCCGAGGCTGCGCCGTGGCAGGGGCGCGTTGCCGAGCGCCCGTTCGTGCTGCTCGCCCAGCAGAGCCTGTTCGACGCAACCCGGGCCCCCGACGGCAAGCACACGGCCTGGGCCTATTGTCACGTCCCGAACGGCTGGCAGGGCGACGCAACGGCGCCGATCGAGGCCCAGGTCGAACGCTTCGCGCCGGGGTTCCGCGACCTGATCACGGCCCGCAGCGTGCTCGGCCCCGCTGCGCTCGAGCGGCACAACCGCAACCTCGTGGGCGGAGACGTCGCCGGCGGAGCGAACACGCTGGCGCAGCTCATCTTCCGGCCCGCGCGCCGGCTATCGCCTTACCGGACACCGCTGGACGGGCTTTATCTGTGCTCGGCTTCGACGCCTCCCGGCGCCGGAGTGCACGGCATGTGCGGGCACCTCGCTGCGCGCGCGGCCTTGAAGACACTCCGCTAGGACCTACACTTCGATAGGTGACAAGCCAGGCGGTAGGGGAGAGGCCGCCGCGTATTCCCGATGCGGCGCAGCAACCGGTAGAGCCCCGGCTTCCGGGGCTTCAGCGGCGGCTGTTCGCGCCGGTCGACGGTGCGTCACTCGCCGTCTTCCGCATCGCCTTCGGCCTCGTGCTCGCGTGGGAGTCGTTCCGCTACCTCCAACAGGACCGCATCGCGCCCAACTGGATCGAGCCCGATTTCTACTTCACGTTCTGGGGGTTCGACTGGGTGAGGCCATGGCCGGGCGACGGGATGTACCTCCATTGGTGGGCGATCGGCCTGCTTGGTCTGCTGGTCGCGGCAGGGCTCTTCTACAGGGTCAGCTGCGTACTCCTCTTCGCCGCCATGGCCTATGTCTTCCTGCTCGACAAGAGCTGGTACCTGAACCACATCTATCTGGTCGTCCTCCTCGCATTCGTGCTCACCGTCGTGCCTGCTCACCGCACCTGGTCGCTGGACGCGGCGCTGGGGCGTGCGGGCGCGCCGGCGGTGCCGGCTTGGGCTCTCTGGCTCGTGCGTGCGCAGGTGGCGGTCGTCTACCTCGGCGGCGGCGTGGCGAAGCTGAACGGAGACTGGCTGCGCGGGGAGCCGCTGCGCGCATGGCTGGCCGAGCGCGACGACCTCTTTGCGATCGGGCGCTTCTTCCACGAGGAGTGGGCGCCCTACCTGTTCTCGTACGGCGGCCTGCTCCTCGACCTCTGCGTCGTGCCCCTGCTGCTCTGGCCGCGCACGCGTCTGCTTGCCTTCGTGGCGGTCGCCTCCTTCCACATCACGAACTCCCAGCTGTTCAACATCGGCATCTTCCCGTGGCTCGCGCTCGGCGCCACGACGATCTTCTTCCCGCCCGACTGGCCCACGCGCGTGTGGGCGCGCCTGCGAAGGCAGGCGCCTGCCGCCCGGCCCGCCGTTGCCGCTGCGCTGCGCCCGCCGCGCCCTTACGTGCGCCGGCTCCTGGTCGGCTTCCTGGGCGTCTACCTCGCCTTTCAGCTCTTCATGCCACTTCGGCACTGGCTCTACCCCGGTACGGTGCACTGGACGGAGGAGGGCCACCGCTTCGCGTGGCACATGAAGCTGCGCGACAAGGAGATCGTCGAGCTCGAGTTCGTCGCCGTCGACCCGGTTACGAGGAGGCGTGAGCTGATCGTCCCGGCCTCCTACCTGACGGGCGAGCAGTTCGACGAGATGGGCAACCGGCCGGACATGATCCGCCAGTTCGCCGACCACGTTGCCGACGATTTCGAAAAGAACGGGTTGCCCAGGCCCGAGGTCTACGTGCGAGCGCTCGTCAAGCTCAACGACCACGAGCCCCAGCTGCTCGTAGACCCGAACCGGAACATGGCCGAGATCGCCGACCGGCCGTTCGCGCACGCCGACTGGATCGTGCCTTTCAAGAGCTGACGCCCTTCGCGCACAATACGTGGGTGACCGAACCGGCCGTCGACGAACGCCTGGCCCGTGCGCGGGCCGCCGTGGGGCGATCCGCCTGGACGGAGGCGTACGAGCTGCTGTCGGAGCTCGACCGCTCCGAGGGCCTCTCGGCGGCTGACCTGGCCGACCTGGCGCGCACCTGTCACTGGACCGGGCGCATGAACGAGTGCCTCGGTGCGTGGGAACGCGCCTACGGCATGTACGTGGAGGCGGGCGAGACTCGCAAGGCGGGTGCGGCGGCAATCGAGCTCGTGCGCTGGCACCGTCACAAGCTGGCACCGGCCGTGGCGACCGGCTGGCTGCGGCGTGCGGAGCGGCTGCTCGCCGACGACCCAGACTGTGTCGAGTACGGCTTCCTGCAGCTTCGCCGGGCAGCGGATGCCTTCGCAGCCGGCGATCTCGAGCGAGTCGTCCAGCTTGCCGATGAGGCCGAGGAGCTCGGGCGGCGCTTCGGCGACCGCGATCTCGAGCTCCTCGCCCAACATGAGCGCGGCATCGCGCTCGTGCAGCAGGGCCAGGTGGACGATGGCTTTGCCCTCATCGACGAGGCGGCCGCGGCCGCGGTCGGCGGCGAACTGGGACCGCTCGCGACGGCCATCGTGTACTGCAACACGATCGGGGCTTGCCGCGGCGTCGCCGACTACCGGCGCGCGAGCGACTGGACGGAGGCCGCGAAGCGCTGGTGCGATCGTCAGACGATCAACGGCTTCCCCGGCATGTGTCGTGTGTACCGGGCTGAGGTCATGCGCCTGCGGGGCGACTGGCCTGCCGCCCAGGAGGACGCGCAGCTCGCCTGCGACGAGCTGCGCGACTGGTCGCCGGGCGACGGCGGGCGAGGCCTTCTACGAGTTGGGCGAGATCCGGCTGCGCACCGGCGACGTGGCGGGCGCCGAGTACGCGTTCGGCCAGGCACACGAGCTGGGCCGCGAGCCCGTGCCGGGGCTGGCACTGCTCCGCTTTTTGCGCGGTGACGCCGAGGGAGCCCTGGCGCTTCTCGACAGTGCGCTCGCCGAGGAGTCGTGGGATCGACTCGCGCGCGCCCGCCTGCTGCCGAGCAAGGTCGAGCTGGCGCTCGTCACAGACCATACGGATGAGGCTTCGGGCGCGGCTGCAGAGCTACGCGAGATCGCCGATCGCTACGACTCGACCGCGCTGGCCGGCGCCGCAGCGGCCGCGGAAGGTGCCGTCGCTCTGGCGCGGGGCGAACTCACCGAAGCGGTGAGATCGCTGCGCGCGGCGCTTCGGGCCTGGCGCCTCGCCGACGTCCCATACGAGGCTGCCCGCACCCGGGTTCTGCTCGCCGAGGCCTTTGAGCGGCAGGGTGACCAGCGCGCCGCGACCCTCGAGCTCGAATCGGCCCAGGCCGTGTTCGAGCGTCTCGGCGCCGTTCCTGACGCTCGTCGCATCGCCGAACGCCTCGCCGGTGAAGGCGGCGAGTCGGCGCGGCGGGCGTTCCTCTTCACGGACATGATCGAGTCGACGACTCTGGCCGGCGCGCTCGGCGACGAGGCGTGGAGCGGCCTGTTGGCCTGGCACGACCGCACGCTGCGCGGTCTGTTCGGCCGCCACGGCGGCGAGGAGGTCGAACACACCGGCGACGGCTTCTTCGTTTCCTTTGCCGATGCGCGCTCGGCACTCGCGTGTGCGATCGACGTCCAGCGGCGGCTCGCCGAGCATCGGCGCGAAAACGGCTTCGCGCCGTCTGTCCGCATCGGCGTCCATGCCGCCGTCGCGCAGCGGGTGGACGGCACGTACCGCGGCCGCGGTGTGCACGAAGCCGCACGCATCGGCGCGCTTGCAGGCGCGGGCGAGATCCTGGCGAGCGCCGAGACCGCAGCCGGCACCGGCGTCTCGCACTCGGACCCGCGCACCGTGGAGCTCAAGGGCGTGCCCGAACCGGTTGCCGTCATCTCGATCGACTGGCGCTGAACAGTTTGCAACAGACTGTTACTTGCGCGGTTTGAGCGAGGTCGTGTCGACGACCTCGAAGTCGGCGCCGCGCAGGCGCTTCAGCGTGCGCAGCTGGTCGTTCGACCAGCGGGAGTCCGGCGAGCCGGTGATGAACCAGTCCGAGCCGTTGTCGGCGACCATCATCCCGTAACGCTTCAGCGTGGTGAGGATGACGCGCGCCTGGGGCGGGTAGCCGCGGACGTCAAAGCCTGCCTTGAGCCGCACGCGCAGGCCCATGGGCGGCAGGTTCGGGTCGGTCAGGTTGCTGGCGAAGTGACGCGCGGGATAGATGAATGCGCGGCGCGTCCGGCTGACCGTGAAGCGCAGCGCGTGGTCGATGCGGCCGCGCGCCACCTCGTCGTATCGGGCCAGCCCGGGCAGGATTGGAAGGCCGGCGGCGTCCGCCGACGTCCAGCCTGACGGGCGTAGCCGGTTCGAGCGCAGATCCCAGATCGCTCCCGAGCCCGCCCGCCAGCCGTCGCCCGCCGGGTAAAGCGCATAGAGCTCGTACAGCCGGCAGCGGTCGCGGTCGACGATGATCGCGTGCCGGTCACCGTCCGAGTGGCGTCCGCCCTCTACACGGACGTTCCGTGGGATCGGATACGGCCCGCCGTCGGATTCCTCCGCGTACTCGAAGGCGACGCGTGACTTCTTCTGCGCTCCGCGCACGACCGTGATCGGGATGCCGATCGGCGCGCCCTCCCACAGCCCCGAGCCGAAGTCCGGATGGACGTGATCGTCGACGCCGATGGCGGCGATGACCGCGTCGGAATTGGCGGCGACCGGCAGTCCGTCGACAGGCTGGTTCCAGGCGTTGCTCGCGGGGAACAGTGAGCAGCGCGGGGCACCGGGGAGGCGCAGTGCGTCTGCCGAGCCGGCCAGGAGCGCGAGCGCCAGCACAGAGAGCGCCAGGGCGAGGCGTCTCATCACACGAAGTATCGGCGTGAGACCGGCGCCCCTCGACCCCCACCAGGAGGGAACAGCGTTGGCGCCTTCTCAGGCGTGCTGCTCACCGTCTCGCAAGGCGCCGAAGTACACGCCCGCCAGCACTACGACGCCACCGAGAACAAGCCCAGCGGTGATCGGCTCGTCGTCGAGCCACGCCGAGAGCAGCACGGTCACAACCGGAGTCAGCACGAACGTGTACGCGGCGCGCGACGCGCTCCAGAGACGAATGACAAGTGCGTACAGCACGAACACGAGGCCCGAGCCGAGCGCGACCAGATACGTCAGCGCGATCCAGGTTGCGGCCTTCTCCGGTAGGACGACCGACTCGCCCAAGAGCAGGGAGAGCACGATGAGCGTGGCCGCGCCGCTCGCCATGCCGATTGCATTCAGGGTGACGGGATGGACCGCGGGGAACTGGCGCACGACCACCGTCCCCTGGGCGAAGCAGAGAACCGCTCCCAGGACCGCCAGCAGCGAGAGGAACGGCACTGACTCGCGGTCCGAGACTCCCGAGATGAACGCGATTCCGACGACGGCGAGGACGGTGCCGAGGACAGCTCCGGCGCGCAGACGCTCCTGCCGTTGCGCCGCCGCGAGCAGCAGTGTCGCGAGCGGGACGAGAGCAAGCAAGGTCTGGCTGAGCCCGGCGTGCAAGCGGACGAGCGCGTAGTAGGCGAGGCCGAATGCCCCGCCGAAGATGAGCATCCCGTAGAGGAGCGCCCCGAGCAGACCGCGTCCCCGGGGCAGCGTCAGCTTCATGCAGGCCATCACCGCTACGAGAAGCCCGGCTGCGAGTACGAAGCGCAGCCCGGCGCCCCACAGCGGATCGAGCTCACGATTGCTGAAGCGGACGCCGACCGCATTCCCACCGGCGAGCACTGCCTCCACGACGAACGCCACGAGAGCGAGCCGTTCGCGATCGACCTTCACGCGACGACCTCGATCTCGTGCTGCTCGGCCGCCACTCGGCTCTCCAGGGGCTCAGTGGCTCAGTGCCACGGAGCCCGCCTCAGCCGCGTTCGGCACGGAGCTGTGCCTTGTGGGCGCGCTTTGCATCCTGGAAGCGCTCGCGGGCCTCGTTCGAGTCGATGTCGCCCGGGGTCGGGTGGTCGGGGACGAGCGGCTCGGCCGCCTCCACGCCAAGACGCTTCGCGAGCACCGACGCAAGCAGCTTGACCTTCATGTCGCCGAAGCCGGGGAGCGCGGCAATCCTGGTGCGCAGCTCGGCGGCGTTGCCGGCGTCCTCCCAGACCCGCTCGGCGCGTCCGGCGTGGTCGGAGACGATTGCACGACACAGCTCCTGGACCCTGGCGGCCATCGAGCCCGGGAAGCGATGGATCGCGGGGCGCTCACGGAAGACGCGCTCGAGCTCGGACGGCTCCAGGCCGGCGATCGTGGCGGCATCGAGCGTCCCCAGCCGGCGCTGAATCTCGAGCGGGCCCATGAACGCCTTCGTCATGGGCACCTGCTGATCGAGCACGAAGCCGATGAGCAACGCGAGGGGCTCGTGCGCGAGCAGCGCGTCGGCTTCGTCGTTGCCGGTGAAATAGAGCCGATCGACCGGCTTCGTCGCCATGGGGTCGATGCTACCGCTCGGCACTGGAGCGGCTCGGGCCCACCAGCCGGGCCAGCAGCGCATCCCCACGCTTGAAGAGCCGCAGGTCGGGTTGGAGCTCGAGCCACCGGCAGCGGAAGACCAGGCCGGCGTCGCCCCCGCGCCCGGTCACGACGTGTTCCCATTCGTCAGGCGTCTCGTGCTCCACCTGGACGTGGAATGCGTGGTTCGCGTAGCGGGAGCGGCCGAAAGTGCGATCGAAGTCATCTGGGCCGGCCAGCAGGCGCACGATGCGTGCGCCCCTCAGCCCTGTCTCCTCCTCGAGCTCACGTGACAGGCCGGCCTCGGGATGCTCGCCGCGGTCGAGGCGGCCGGCGGGCAGCTGGACGCCCATGCCCGGGTGCCGAGGGTCATCGAACACGAGCAGCTCTCGGCGGCCGGCGTTCTCGCGCGTTACGTACGCGACCACTCGCCTCCTCCTCACTCGGGATCAGGCGGCGGGGTGTCCACGAGGATCTGCCAGGCGGACTCCCAGCGCCGGTCGCGCTCGACCAAAGGCGCCAGGAGACCTCGGGCGAGCTCGAGGTCGCCGCCCCGCCACGCCGCGGTGAGCGCGAACCACTCCAGGAGATCCTCCGTGACGCCCGCGGTCAGCGCCCGTTCTGCTTCCTCGGCGGAGATCTCGCCCCGGATGCGGTTGAGCCGACGGTAGCCCTCCGCGAGCGTCACCAGCCGTCGCAGCTCTCCGAGCGGGTCTTCGTGGTCGTCGACGCGCAGGTCGATGACGCGGTCGTCCCACGGCCGGCCCGACGCCTCGCCCTCTACGACGAGCATCGCCGCCGCCTGCCGGCCCCGGAAGTCGCCTCCGGCCGCCTCGCCTGCGTCGAGCGCTGCCAGCAGACGCTGTGGCAACGATCCGGCGGCTCCCTGGAACGTCTCGGCCATCGCGGGCCAGACGTCCGTGCTCCTCATCATGTTCGCCTCGACGGTGAGGCCCTCGCGCACGAGGTGTCCGCACTCGGGGATACAGCGGTCGCCGGTGTGTGCGGCGGCGCGGCCCTGCGCATCGACCATGGCGACCTGGCGCGCTGCGCTCTGCGCGTCGGCGGTGACGAGGCCCGCGAGCGTCTCGTCGGGCGAGCGGCCGGCGGCCAGCAGCTCGAGACCCAGTGGCCCATAGCTGCGCTCGCTGAAGGCCTGCGTCGCGACCGCGCCCACGCCCGCCCGTGCCCACGGCACGGTCATGCCGACGGCGAACGCGCGGGTCTGGACAGCCACGCCGAGCTCACCGGTCTGCGGATCGCGAGCGACGATCGAGTACGTCACGGCGCCGATCGTAGACGCGCCGGACCGGCTCCCCGCGAATGTGCCAACTCTGTAACAACGCCTCTAACCAGGGACAGTCCCTTGACAGTGTCTGCCGGGGACGTGGCGTTCGTGCCGAGAGTGTGCCGTTGTTCGAGAGGGGAACCGTCCGCCGGCGGGATCTACGCCTGCAGGGGGTCAAGGGCGAGCCGGGCCTCGGTTCCCAGGAACCTGCCGAGGCGCGCTGCCTCGCGCTCGAGCTCGCGCTTCTGCCCTGCGGTCAGCTTGACGAAGGGCTCCACACGCACCTCGAGCTGGTCGCCTTGCTCGAGCGGCTCCCACATGCCCGCGACCACGCCGTCGATGAGCAGCGTCCAATGCCCTGCCGCGACCTCGAAGCGCCCGCGCGGGTGCGCGCGCAGACGCGTCGCAACCGTCTTCGGGACCACGCTCTGCCGTGGGTAACAGCCGAGCACGTAGCAGTCGTAGCGCGCGAGGAGGCGAATGGAGCTCTGCGCGTCGGGCAGCTCCGCGTCTCCTGCGAGCAGCAGGGCCCGCCGTCTGCCAATACGTACCTCCACGACCTCATCCGTCAGCGCGTGGGCGGCGGCCTCGACCAGCTCGCGGTCGACGCCGAGCCAGCGGGAGATGTCACCCGGCTGCGCCGGCCCGTACGTGCGCAGGGATCGGCGGAGGATCTCGGCCAGCGCCTCATCCGGATCGTGCTCGCGCCAGCCGCCGATCCACTGTCCGCACGCACGAACGTCGCCCGCCCGCCCTCGGGAGGGCCGTGCAGCAGCAGACCGCTGTATGCAGCCGGGCCAAGCAGCTCACCCCATTGCGCGCCCACGCGCTCCCGAGCCCAGGAGCCGACTCGCCCGGAGACCTCGTCGGCGAGCTTCGCGCGCGTGAGCCGGCGGCCGTCGAGCGCGTCGCCGACCGCTGCCACGATCGCGTCCACCCGCTTGGGCGTCAACCCGTGCCGGTCGCGCCACTCGCGGGAGTGCCAGTAGGGGCGCGGACCTCGTAATGCGACGGTCCAGAGCGGCAGCTCGTCCGCGGGGAGCACGTGGATGGTGCCGCGGTGCGCCCACACCCGGACTACCCGCCGATGCTTCCAGAGCTCCGCGCGCACGTCCTCCTTAGTGACGCCGTCGACTCGCATGGCGATGGCAATCTCGGCAGCGCCGGCCGCCTGCGCCTGCACCCCGCACACGGCGCGTACGCCCTCCACGACGGAGCCTGCGCGGTCGATCAGGCAGCTGCGCGCGACACGCCGGGCGTGCACCTGCTCCCACGTGAGCGTGCGCGTCAGGGCTCGCGCGAGAGGGCGTCCGCCACGATCGCGAGGTTCTCGCGCCAGATGTCCTCGGGCAGAGGCGGCAGGATGTCGTCCCAGATGGCCGCGAAGCTCCCGATCAGCTGCGGGATGCGCGCCGGGCGCGCCATGAACCACCAGTGCAGGTGCTCGCTGCCGTCGCCCCAGCGGCAGACGTGGACGCGCCCTATGTCGCCGACCGCGCGGATTGCCCGCTCGATGCGCGCGAGCAGCACGCCGAGCTCCGCTGCCAGGTCGTCGGGCAGATCGCCCGGCTCGCCGTAGTGCGCGCGCGGCTCGAGCATGACTATCGCCGGGAGCCCGGAGGGGCCCAGGCCGTACACGCGCCAGCGCTCGTTCGTCCAGAGGTACCGCTCGTCGTCGGCCGCACAGCGGCCGCAGCCGACCCCGCCCTCGCCGTGTCGCGGCTCCTCGCGGGCGACGGGCGGCTGCAACGCGCGTGGCCGCATCTCGCCGTCGAACGGGAACGTCTCCCACTCGTGGACGGGCGGCATGCGAAGCTCGTCCGACACGCGCGCGTGAAGCTGTTCCGGGGTCTCGGGCACGATCGCCGATGCTAACGTCGCGCGCGGTGGAGTGGCCCGCGTCCTTCTACGAGCTCCGGCGCGGTGAGGGGTGTCCGATGTGCGCCGAGGGCCGCCCCGACGAGACGCCCTGGGGCGCGCGCATCTGCACCGGCAAGGTGTCGGACGCCTACCTGCAGCGCGCCGACATCCAGCGGGGCTACACGATCATCATCTGGCGCGGCCGTCACGTCGCCGAGCCGACCGAGCTGACCGCCGACGAAGCGGCCGGCTACTGGCTCGAGGTGCTCCGGGTCGGCCGTGCGCTCGAGGAGCACCTCGGCCCCGTGAAGATGAACTACGACGTCCTCGGTAACTCGCTGCCGCACCTGCACACGCATGTGATCCCGCGCTACGCCGACGACCCCAGGCCGGGCTGGCCGTTTCCCTTCCCGGACGGAGAGCGCCCGCAAATCGGCGAGGAGTCCTTCCGAGCGGATGTGGCAGCGCTCCGAGCGCTGCTCGCGTGACGGCGGAGCGAACACCTGTTCGTGTAGGCTCCGACTACTAGGCTGGAGCCGTGGATCCCCTGACCGTCTTCACGCCGAAGACGCGCGCGTGGTTCGAGCGCACGTTCGAGGCCCCGACACCCGCCCAGCAGCTGGGCTGGCCGGCCATCGCGCGCGGCGACCATACGCTCATCCAGGCGCCCACCGGCTCCGGCAAGACGCTCGCAGCTTTCCTCTACGGCCTCGACCGCCTGGAGGCCGAGCCCGGCGAAGGCATCCGCCTGCTCTACGTTTCGCCTCTCAAGGCCCTCAACTACGACGTCGAGCGCAACCTGCGCGGCCCCCTTGCGGGACTGGAGAGCTCGCTGCGGGTGGCCGTGCGCACGGGCGACACCCCGCAGCGCGAGCGTCAGCAGATGCTGCGCAACCCGCCGGACATCCTCATCACCACGCCGGAGTCGCTCTTCCTGCTGCTCACGTCGCAGGCGCGCGAGACGCTAACCGGGGTCGAGACCCTGGTGGTGGATGAGGTACATGCCGTTGCAGGGACGAAGCGGGGCGCGCACCTCGCGATCAGTCTCGAGCGACTCGAGCGCCTGGCCCACGGCCCGATCCAGCGGATCGGGCTGTCCGCCACGCAGCGGCCGCTCGAGGAGATCGGGCGTTTCGTAGCCGGCGGCAGGCCGATCGAGCTCGTCGACGCCGGCCGCGCCAAGGAACTCGATCTCCAGGTCGTCATGCCGGTCGAGGACATGCGCGAGCTGCCCTCGACGTCGCCCCTCTCCTATCCGGTGCCGGCCGACGGACAGGAGATGGACGCCGGCACCGAGCACGGCGCGCAGTCGATCTGGCCCTCCATCTATCCCGAGCTCCTGCGGCTCGTCCAGGAGCACCGCTCGACGATTGTCTTCGTCAACAACCGCAGGCTCTCCGAGCGGCTGGCGCTGCGTCTCAACGAGCTTGCCGAGAGCGAGATCGCGCGCGCACACCACGGGTCGCTGTCCAGGGAGCAGCGCGTCGAGATCGAGGAGCTGCTCAAGCGCGGAGAGATCCCGTGCCTCGTCGCGACGTCGTCGCTCGAGCTCGGCATCGACATGGGTGCGGTCGATCTCGTCATCCAGGTCGAGTCGCCGAAGTCGGTCGCCCGCGGGCTCCAGCGCATCGGCCGTTCGGGGCACGAGCTGACCGCCGTGTCCAAGGGCCGCGTCTTCCCGAAGTACCGGGCCGACTTGCTCGAGTCGGCGGTGGTGACGAAGCGCATGCTCGAAGGGGCCATCGAAGAGACGGTCATCCCGCGGAACCCGCTCGACGTGCTTGCGCAACAGATCGTCGCGATCTGCGCCGATGACGAGATCTCCGTCGACGAGCTTCACGAGCTGGTGCGGCGCGCCTATCCCTTCTCGGATCTCTCGCGAGCGCAGCTCGAGAACGTGCTTGACATGCTCGCCGGCCGGTACCCGTCCGACGAGTTCGCGGAGCTGCGCCCGCGCATCGTCTGGGACCGCACCGGCGGCACGATCCGCGGCCGCTCCGGCGCGCGCCGCCTGGCGGTCACAAACGCGGGCACCATCCCGGACCGCGGCCTCTTCGGCGTCCACCTGGTGGACGGCGGCGGTCGCGTCGGCGAGCTCGACGAGGAGATGGTCTACGAGGCGCGTGCCGGCCAGACCTTCCTGCTCGGCGCCTCCACCTGGCGCATCGAGGAGATCACACGCGATCGCGTGCTCGTCACGCCGGCGCCCGGCGTGCCCGGCGCCGTGCCGTTCTGGAAGGGCGAGGGCGTTGGACGACCGTACGAGCTCGGAGAGGCGATCGGCAAGACGTCGCGCGAGCTGGCCGCGCTTCCCGAGCAGAAGGCGCGAAAGCGCCTCCAGGACGAGCACCGCCTCGACGAGCGCGCCGCGACCAACCTCCTCACCTTCCTGCGCGAGCAGCAGGAGGCGACGGGCGCCGTGCCCTCCGACCGCACCCTCGTCGTCGAGCGCTTCCGGGACGAGATCGGCGACTGGCGGGTCTGCCTGCTGACGCCGTTCGGCGCCCGCGTGCACGCGCCCTGGGCGATGGCGATAACGGCACGGCTGCGGGATTCGCTGGGCATGGACGCCCAGGCGCTCTGGTCGGATGACGGCGTCGCGCTGCACTTCCCGGACGCCGATCAGCCGCCACCCGTGGAGGAGCTGCTCGTCGACCCGGATGAGGTGGAGGAGCTGGTCGTTGCCGAGCTTGGTCAGACCGCACTCTTCGGTGCACGCTTCCGGGAGAACGCCGGGCGCGCGCTGCTCATCCCGCGCCGCCGGCCGGGGCAGCGGACGCCGCTGTGGCAGCAGCGCCTGAAGGCACAGAGCCTGCTCCAGGTGGCGCGCAAGTACGGATCCTTCCCGGTCATCCTCGAGACGTACCGCGAGTGCCTCCAGGACGTCTTCGACCTGCCCGCGCTCAAGCGGCTGCTGCAGGGCGTCCGCACACGCGAGCTCGACCTCGTCGAAGTCGAGACTGCCTCCGCCTCGCCGTACGCTGCGTCGCTGCTCTTCGACTACATCGCCACTTACATGTACGAGGACGACACGCCTGCCGCCGAACGGCGGGCGCAGGCGCTCTCGCTCGACCGCGACCTGCTGCGCGAGCTGCTCGGCCAGGAGGAGCTCCGCGATCTGCTCGACTCCGACGCGATCGAGCAGGTGGAAGCGCAGCTCCGCGGTTCGCCCCGCAACGCCGACGAGCTGCACGATCTCCTGCTTCGACGCGGTCACCTCTTCGAGGGCGAGTACGACGCTGGATTTGCGGAGACGCTCGTTCGCGAGCGCCGTGCCATCGCCGTCAGGGTGGGAGGGACCGTGGCGCTCGCAGCCGCCGAGGACGCGGGCCGCTATCGCGACGCGCTCGGCGTCATGCCGCCGGGTGGCCTCCCCGAAGCCTTCCTCGAGCCCGGGGAGGAGCCTCTGCGCACCCTGCTGGCGCGCTTTGCGCGCGGACGCGGGCCTTTCACGACGAAGGAGGCCGCAGAGCGCTTCGGAGCCTCGCGCGAGCGTGTCGAGGCGGAGCTGGCGGTGCTCGAACGCGAGGAACGGCTCGTGCGCGGCGAGCTGCGCCCCGGCGGGTCCGAGCGCGAGTGGTGCGATCCCGACGTGCTGCGCCGCCTGCGCCGTGCGTCGCTCGCCGCGCTGCGCAAGGAGGTCGAGCCCGCCGAACAGGCGACGCTGGGCCGTTTCCTCCCGGCCTGGCACGGCATCGACCGGCGCGCGTCGCTGCGCGAGGCGCTCGTACCCCTGCAGGGACTGGCCCTGCCCGTCTCGCTCTGGGAAAGCGAGCTCCTGCCACGGCGCGTGCCGGGCTACCAGCCGCTGCAGCTGGACGCGCTCTGCGCGTCCGGCGAGCTCGTCTGGGTCGGCGCCGGGCTCGACCGCGTTGCCGTGTACTTCCGGGAGGACGCTCCTGTGCTGGGCAGGCCGTCCGGTGCGGAGCGGCCCGACGGCACGCCGCACGCTGCCATCCGCCGCGCGCTCGGGCGCAGCGCCGAGTTCTGGTTCGACCTGGTCGCCGCCACCGGGCTCGATGCGGAGGATGCGCTGCCGGCGCTCTGGGAGCTCGTGTGGGCGGGTGAGGTCACCAACGACGCCTGGACGCCGCTGCGTGCGGCGCGCCGCTACGGCGTCCCACAGGCTCCTCGACGCTCGCGTAGGTTCTCACGCCGGCGGGCCGGCGCGGTGACGGCAACGCAGGGACGCTGGTCTCTCACCGAGCGCCTCTTTACAGTGACAGTCACTGTAAAGAGCGGGGTACCGGATCGACGTGCGCTCGCGGAGCTGCTGCTGGAGCGCCAGGGGATCGTGACGCGTGACGGGGTGCGGGCCGAGGGCATCCCAGGCGGCTACGGAGCTGTGTACGGGGAGCTCAAGGGGCTCGAGACGCTCGGTCTTTGCCGCCGCGGCTACTTCGTCGAGGGGCTGGGCGGTGCGCAGTTTGCCCTCGGCGGCGCCGTCGAGCGTCTGCGCGAGCTGCGTCCGACGCCCGAGGACGACATCGACGCGCTGGTGCTCGCCGCTCCGGATCCTGCGCAGCCTTACGGTGCGGTGCTCCCGTGGCCGCGAAGGGCAGGAGCACGTGCGGCTCGCGTCGCGGGTGCCTACGTAGTGCTACTGAACGGCGAGGCCGCGCTCTTCGTCGAGCGAGGTGGCCGCACGCTCGTCCCGCTGCGCGATCCGGAGGAGGAGTGGCTACGGCCCGCGCTGGCCGCGCTCGTCGAGCACGTAAAGCGACGCCGCACGAAGCGTCTCGCAGTAGAGCGTTTCGACGGCGAGCCCGTCACCGAGAGCGCGTTTCTTCCGCTGCTCGTGGAGGCCGGGTTCCTGGCCGGGCCGCGCCGCGCCGTGCTGCGTCCGTGACGGACGACGACGCCCGCGCGTTCGCGCGCGTCCAGGACGCCACGTACGAACGCGCAGGAGCATCGCTCCGGGGATCGTGGCCACGCGAGCAGGCGATGGATGCCGGCGCGATGGCTGCGTTCCTCGATGCGAAGCACTACTGCGTGCTGGCCACCGCGCGTCCCAACGGCCGTCCGCAGGCGCGCCCGGTCGGCTTCACGGTGTTCGCTGGGTCGTTCTGGATCGCGACGGTCGGCGGACAGCGGCTCGAGAACCTGCGCACGACTCCATATGCGTCGCTGGTCGTGATGGAGGGCGAGCACGGTGACCATCGCATGGTGCTTGCGGAGGGATCGGTTGTCGTGCAGAACGCCATGCCGGACGCCCTCGAAGGCGTCTGGATCGAGCGTCATGGACGGAGCCCGGACTGGGCGGTCGCCTTCGTTGCCCTCAGCCCCGAGCGCGTCTTCTCTTACGACGCGAGCATGTAGCCGCCGACGGCAAGCCATCCAATCGCATATATGCTATAATAGCATTCATGCGATAGAGGAGGTTTGCGGTGTATCCACTCTCCGTCAGCTTCTTTGACTACTTCGTCCAGCAGGGGTTCCTCGGAGGACTCTTCCGCTTCGTCAGTTTGGCTGTCGTCTACGCGTGCGTCTCGGTCGGGCTGCTCGCTCTCATCCGCCGGCAGCAGTGGAGCCCGCGCGGCACGGTTGCGTCGCTAGTCGCGTCGACCGTGGCGCTCGGTCTCTTTGCGGCAGCCGTTGTCCTGTTCCACGGAGCGGCGCTCTACTTCCGCTCTGTACCGCACGGGTCAGGTAGCCAACGGCACGGCGAGGGCTACGACCGCTTCGTGTCGACAGCAGGCCTTGCGCTTCTCGCTGTGTACGTCGGCGCATTGGTCGCCGCTGCACTCATCGGGTACGCCCTGGGACGGCTGGTGGCAGCCGAGGGACGAGTCGCCGCTGCGATTGCGGTCGCCGCGCTCGGGTCGTTCATGGTGATGACCTTTCCGCTCGTCGAGTTCGGGAACGCGTGCGACGTCGGAAGGGCGTTCGTGCTCGACTCGAACTGCTGACTCTCGTTCGGCCGGGAACCGGCGCGGCTCACTCTTCGCAGAGGTCGACGATCTCTGCGTCGGAGAGTCGGCGTAGGTCGGCGGTCGAGATACGAACCGACTGTTCGTGCGTTCCCGCCTCGAGTACCAGCGAGTCGCGCTCGGCGAGCCGCCGGTCGAGGAGGACGCGGTCACGCCGCTCCCCTCCGAAGGGAGGCACCGCGCCAAGCTCGAACTCCGGGTAGGCCCGCTCCAGGTCGTCCTCGGTCAGGAGGTGGGTGCGCTTGCCTCCGCCGAGTAGCTCGCGCACCTTGTGGAGGTCGATCCGCTCGGACCCGGGCACGACCGCACGGACGAAGCCCTCCGGGGCTGTCAGGACGAGCGTCTTCGCGACCTCGCCGGGATCAACGCCCAGCGCCTGTGCTTCGGCGCCGGCCGACTCGGTGCGTGCGTGAGGGAGCAGCTCGTAACGAACGTCCTCCGTATCCAGGATGTTCGTGAGCGGTGATCCAGCCATTGCTCCTCAGCGCAGATGATGGCAGGCCGGCGTCGGGGCCGCTCACGCGAGGCGACCGAGCAGCAGCCCGAAAAGCGCGTGGCGGACGGTCGCCTGGCCGAAGGCGCGCGGGTTGAGCAGCAACTGCGGGACGCCGTGCTCGCCACGAGCAGGGTGGTAGCGGTCGACAAACCAGCCGAGCGGCCAGAAAGCGATGTGCTCGCCAAGCGCCGCCGACAGCGCCAGCGGACGCGCCGGCAAGCCGGAGCGGCGGCGCAGCTCGTGGAAGCCGAGGCCGAACGCCGCACCGTTCAAGGCGTGCAACATGAAGCCCACCGCCCGCCACCGGCGCCGCGTAAAAGCCTTGCCGAGCAAGGCGACGTCGGAGTAGTCGCAGCGGAACAGCCGCTGGTCGAGAGGCTCGAGGAGCCCCCACACGGTGGCCGCTGCCGCGCCCGCCGCAGCCGACCGGAGGTAGCCGGGCATGCATTGGAGGTTGACAGAATCGAGGCATGCCCGAAGGTGACAGCCTGCACCGGGCCGCGCGGCGCCTGCAGGCCCTGGTCGGCGAGCGCGTTGAGGCGGCAGCCCCGAACCCACGCGGCCGGGCGACCGGCGTCGCGGAGCAAGTACACGGCAGGCGGCTGGAGCAAGTCGAAGCGGTGGGCAAGAACCTGCTGCTGCGGTTCGAGGGCGGCGTCGTCGTGAGGAGCCACCTGCGCATGTCCGGGCGCTGGACGGTCCGCCCGGCCGACGCCCCAGTGCGCGGGCGGCCCTGGCTCATCTTGCGTGGCGAACGCGCGCAGGCGCTTCTCTACGGCGGCCGCGTGCTGCAGCTGCACGAGCGTACGGTGCAGAGGCTGGGGCCCGACATCCTGGCAGCCGATCCGGAGTTCGACCGCATGGTCGCCAACCTGCGCGCCGAGCATCCGAGCCGGGCAGTGGGCGACGCACTGCTCGACCAGCGGCTGGTGGCAGGCATCGGAAACATGTGGAAGGCCGAGTGCCTGTGGTCCGTCGGACTCTCACCGTGGCGGCCGCTCGGCGACGTCTCCGACGAGGAGCTGCAGAAAGTGCTGGGGGAGGCGGCGCGATTGATGCGCCTCTCCGTCGACGGGCTCCGCGAGCCTACGAGCATCTCCGGCCGGACCGGCCAGCCGTGCCCGCGCTGCCGGACGCGCATCCGCTCGCGGGGCCAGGGCGACGACAACCGAACTGCCTACTGGTGCCCGACCTGCCAGCTCGACCCCGAGCCGAAGCCCGTCCCCGCAGGACACCTCCAAGGGACAGCCCCGCGGACTGGTCCCCGCTAGCCGCGGGGGTCCGGCCAACAGCAGGTCCTCGACGCGCTGCGTCTTGGCTGTTCCGGCCACGTCCAGAGGACTGTCCCTCGGACGTGGCCTGAGAGGAGTGGCCGGTCCGGCCCCGTAACCCGTCAGCGTGACCCTGCGGTCGCCTGACCTGCACGCCGCGCTGCGCTGCTTCTGCCTGGCCGGCTTCGCCCTGCTGCAGGCGGAGGTGGAGCGCGGGGCCGACGTGCCCTTCGCTTTCGAGGAGCACGACGCGCAGGGACGCACCACCTTCTACGAGTTCCGGCCGCTGATCGCGAGCTTCGTCGAAGGCCGCTCCGAACGCCTCGGCGAGCTCGCCGACGCGCGGCTGGCGCTCGACGCGCTCGCGGACGAGCCTGCCGCTGCAATCTTCGCCGGCTCGCTGAACGGCGGGCAGGTGGGCGAGGACGCGCTCTTCGAGACGATTCTTCTGCCGCTGCTCTCGCACACGGCGGACGTCCGAGGCGGCTTCGACTGGGACGACGAGACCTTCGAACGCGAGTACGCGCAGCTCGAACGTGCCCTCTATGGCTCAGAGCGGCAGCACGTGGTCGTCACTCCGCTGATCGGACTGGAAGCGGGTGCGCCGGTCGACCTGGGCGGCGGCATTCGCGTGCGGCCCTTCGTAACCGGCGAGCTGTCGGGTCCTTGGCCCGAGTCGAGCGGTCTGCTACCCGAGCGCTTCGCGCGGGAGCCCGACCGCGCGTGCGTGCTCGAGCTGACGCGGGCACTGCCCCGTGGCGCGACCGCACGCCCGGACGCGGCCGCCGAGCTGGCCGACGCCATCACGGCTCTGCGGCTTGCGGTGGGCGGGCCCGTGGCGGCCGGCCCCGTTCTGTTCGAGCGCATCGACCGGCGGCCGGTCGGTGTCAAGCCGGTGCTCCCGATCGCGGCGGCCCAGCCGCCTGGCGAGCCGACCCGTCTCGATGTCTTCCGCGGCGAGCTCGCGCAGCGCCTGCGCGAGCGCGTGGCAGTGGCCGACGAGGATGCTCAGCTCGGCGACGCGCTCGACCGCTGGGAGCTCTCGCTGTTCCAGACCGAGCCGTTTCGCGGAGAGCAGCTCCGCACCGCGCTCGACTCGCTGTTGGGGGCGGGTGACGGGCTCTGGGCGGCTGCACTGCGGGCCGCGGTCCTGCTCGGCGAGAGCGGCCGCGAGCGGGCCGAGCAGCACGCGCGGCTGAAGCCGCTCGTGGGGGGCGCCGAGTGCGGCGAGGCGGCCGTAGCAGTTCGCGAGACGCTCATCGAGGCATTGCTCTTCGGCGACCGCAGCGGGCTCGTCACGGCACTTGACGAGTCACTGCTCGGAGTGCGGCCGCGTCCCGGCGGACGCCTGCTCGCACTCACGGCCGAGCCGGCGCTGGCAGCCGGCTAAGAGCCCTTCGGCCCGCTCAGCGGAAAAGTTCGACGTCGAACAACTTTCCGCGCCGTTCTGCGTCAGATGTAATGCCCGTGTAAGAGGCTGACGGTCGAGTTAGGCGCCGGAACGGCGTGACCTGTAAGTGGGACTCCCAGGTGCGCCGGCCTAACCATCGGCCCCTGCTCGACCGTCGGCCCTGGTACGAAGGAGGGATTATAGATGAGCAAGCGCGTCTGGTTCTCAGTCGCCGCGCTCGTACTCGGCATAGGCATGCTGTTTGCCGCGGCCGTCGCCGGTCCTGCGGAGAGCAGCACGGAGGGCCGCGGGGGGACGCTCCGCATCGACCAGAACAGCGACATGGACTACATCGATCCGTCGCTGGCGTACTTCTCGACGTCCTGGCAGATGCTGGACACCGTCTGCGCCAATCTCTACCGCTATCCGGATTCCGAGGGCAACGCCGGCGTGCGGCCCGTTCCCGGCACCGCTGCGGGTTTCCCGGCGTTCTCGAACGGCGGCAAGCGCGTCATCATCACCGTTCGGAGCGGCTGGCGCTTCCACACCGGGGCGCCGGTGACGGCCCGCAACTACGCGGCCGCCATGCAGCGCAACCTCGATCCCGACATGCAGTCGCCGGCGGCGGCGTACATGGAGGAGATCGTGGGTGCGAAGGCGGTGCTCGACAAGAAGGCGAAGACCGCCTCGGGCATCCGCGTATCCGGCAACAAGCTGCTCATCAACCTGACCAAGCCGGTTCCCGACATGGTCAACCGCCTCACGATGGGCTTCTTCTGCCCGCAGCCCGGAGCCAACGGCCTGCCGCGCAACGCAGATGGGATCGGCGCTCCGTTCAACGGAGGCGGCCCGTACTACGTGAAGTCCTGGACTCAGAACCGCTCGCTGACGCTGGAGCGCAACCCGTACTGGCGCGGTGCGGTCGCGAAGACGCGTCCCGCCAATGTTGACCGGATTGAATTCACGTTCGGCAACTCGCTGGCCGCCACGAAGCTCCGGCTCGACCGCAACGAGGTCGACCTCGGGGCGATCCCGCCGGCGGAGTACGCAGGCGTCGCGCAGAGGTACGGCGTCAACCAGGGTCGTTTCTTCCTGCGCAAGCAGATGACCTTCTGGTACCTGATCATGAACCACGAGCGGCCGCTGTTCGGCGGCGGCGGGCTGGGGAACGTCGGGCTGAAGAAGGCCATCAACTACGCGATCGACCGGCCTTCCCTGGTCCGGCAGTTCGGCTACTTGGCCGGTGCCCGCACCGACCAGATCATCCCGTACACGATGCCGGGCTTCCGGAACTGGGACATCTTCCCGCTGGCCGGCGCGAACGCCGCGCGGGCAAACCAGCTGGCCCAGGGCAAAAAGCGGGACGGCAAGGCGGTGCTCTACACCTTCAGCGTCTCGCATGGCCCGACCGTTGCTCAGGTCGTCCAGTCGAACCTCAAGGCGATCGGACTCGACGTCGAGATCCGGACGTTCGACCGCGTCGTCCAGCACACCAAGGCTGCGACTCGCGGCGAACCCTTCGACATCACGTACGAGGGCTGGGGTGCCGACTACGCCGACCCGGTGACGTTCTTCAACACGCTCTTCTGGGGCGGCAACATCCAGCAGGCCAACAACACCAACGAGTCGTACTTCAACAGCCCGAAGTTCAACCGGATGATCCTGGAGGCCGCAGCGACCTCCGGTACTGAGCGCTTCGGCAAGTACGCGAACCTGGACCGCCAGCTGATGCGTGACGCGGCTCCGGTCGCACCGTTCATCAACACGAACGCTCGCATCTACGTGTCCGACAGCCTGGGGTGCTACAAGTACGCGCCCGCCCACGGCGTGACCAACCTCGTGGCTGTCTGCAAGAAGTAAGACCGGCTGGATCGGGAGCGATCCGCCGCAGTCAGGGGCGTCCGAGAGGGCGCCCCTGACACTTTCGGCGCAGAGCCGCGCCGGACCAGTTACGCCGCCGCGGCTACCGTCGAGCGCGTGGAGGAGGCGAGGCGTGTCCTGGAGCGGCTCGACCGCATCGAGGAGCTCCACCTGCGCGGAGCGCCGGCCGCTGTGCTGCTGGATGAGCTCCGCACGCTGGTCGCCGAGGCAGAGCGCTGGCTCGCCGCGGAGCCGGTGGGCGCAGAGGGCGCTGCACCGTCGGTGGAGCGCTGTCGGGAGGCGCTAGCAGCCGCCATGAGCGGCACGCGCTCGACCACGTAGCGGTTCAGGGGCTGCGAGCTTCGCCCGCGCCCGGCCGGTCGGGCAAAAGGACTCCGTTACCATGAGTTGAAAGATGCGCCGATGGTGCTGCGCCTCTTGACGCGCCCCCCGCGCTCGCCTACACAGCCAAAGGGAGGGAAGAACCTGGCTAGGGTCATCTCGTTCGCCAACCAGAAGGGCGGCGTCGCCAAGACGACGTCTACGCTCAATCTGGGCGTCGCCCTCAAGGAAAAAGGGCTGCGCGTGCTCGCGGTCGACCTCGACCCGCAGGGCAACTTGACTATGAGCCAGGGGTTCAACCCCGACCAGATCGAACGCTCGATGTTCGACGTGCTCGTGCACCGGCTGCCGATCGACCACGTCATCCGGGAGGCCGAGATCGATCTCGCCGTCTCCTCGATCGACCTGGCAGGCGCCGAGCTCGCGCTGTCTGCGACCATCGGGCGCGAGCGCGCGCTCGAAAAGGCGCTCGCGGCCGTCAAGGAGCGCTACGACTACGTGCTCATCGACACGCCGCCCTCGCTGGGGCTCCTCACCATCAACGCGCTTGTCGCATCCGACGGCGTGATCGTGCCCGTGCAGTGCGAGTACCTCTCCCTGCGCGGACTGGTGCAGCTCGAGAACACGATGAGCATGATTCGCGAGAACATCAATCCGAAGGTGCGGATCATCGGGATCCTGCCGACAATGTTCGACGGCCGCACACTGCACTCTCGCGAAGCGATCGAGATCCTCGAGGAGAACTTCGGGGAGCTCGTCTTCAATACGCGTATCCGCAAGACGATCCGCTTCGCGGAGGCGCCGGTCAAGGGCTCCTCGGTGCTGAAGTACGACCCGAGTGGCCGGGCAGCCGATGCCTACCGCGAGCTGGCGAAGGAGGTGCTCAATGGCGCGAAAGCGCGCTAGCCTCCGCGAGGGCCCGCTCGCGGAGCTCTTCAAGGCAACCGAGGCGGCCCAGGAACAGGCCGCCCGCAAGGCGGAGGCGGAGCCGGAAGTCCCCGCCGAGAAGCCGCCGCGCGACCGGCCGCAGGAGCCGGAGGGTGGGACCGTCCACCGCCTCGAAGTCTTGCCCGAGCCCGGCGCGCGGCTGCACCGCGCCCCGGCGCCCGGCACGGCCGCCTACCTGGCAGTCATCCGCGTCGTGGGCGTGGGCGGCGCCGGGCTGAACGCGGTCAACCGCATGATGGACGCGGGCATCGCCGAGGTCGAATTCGTCGCCGTGAACACGGACGTCCAGCAGCTCGCCATGAGCGAGGCTCCGGTGAAGCTCCACATCGGCAGCGAGCTCACCCGCGGCCTTGGCTCGGGATCGGACGCCGAGACGGGGCGGAAGGCGGCCGAGGAGGGCTACGACCAGGTCAAGCGCGCGCTGCGCGGCTCGGACATGGTCTTCGTCACGGCAGGTGAGGGCGGCGGCACCGGCTCGGGAGCGGCTCCCGTCGTCGCGGGGATCGCCCGCGAGCTGGGCGCGCTCACGGTGGGCATCGTGACGTTGCCGTTCCGCTTCGAGGGAACCAAGCGGAAGACACAGGCCGAGCTCGGCCTCTCGTCACTCCGCGAGGCGTGCGACACGGTGATCGTCATTCCCAACGACCGGCTGCTCGACGTCGCGGACAAGTCGACCTCGATGCTGGATGCCTTCCGGCTTGCCGACGACGTCCTCCGGCAGGGCGTGCAGGGCATCTGCGACCTGATCACGACGCCGGGGCTCATCAACCTCGACTTCGCGGACGTCCGGACCGTCATGAAGGACGCGGGCTCCGCGCTGATGGGCATCGGGTTCGCGACCGGCGAGAATCGTGCCGCGGAAGCAGCCGAGCGAGCGCTGCGCTCGCCGCTGATCGACACCGAGATCGCAGGCGCCAGAGGCATCCTGCTCTCCGTCGCCGGCGGTGACGACCTGTCTCTCTACGAGGTGAACGAGGCGGCCGAGGTGGTGCGACAGGCGGCAGTCGACGACACCAACATCATCTTCGGCGCGACCGTGGACGAGCGACTGACGGGCCAGATCTGGGTCACCGTGGTGGCGACCGGGCTGGCCGACTTCCGAAAGCGCAGGACGTTCATCCCCGACAACGAACGTACCGAGCTCGACTCGGGCGACCCGCTCGAGCCGCCGAGCTTTTTGCGCGACCTGTAACGCCGAGGGGAGGGCCTGGCCCGACGAGGTGCCAGGCCCCTCCGATTCGTGGACCACGCTTTCAACGGAAGGCCGGCACTGCGATCAGTAGTCCGAAGGAGAGCCAGATGGAGCGCGCAGCACGAGCGCACGCGCCCGGCCGGCGGCGCTGTGGCGGCCGAGCGCGAACGCCTCCACGGCGACGTAGCCGGCCAGGCCGGCCAGGATCACGTCCTTCGGCGAGTCGTTGACGATCATCGAGGTGGCGATCGCGGCGGCGAACGCGAGCGGCAGCGCCGTACGCGCCACGGGTAGCCGCAGCCGCACGAGGCGCACGACGAGCATCGTCAACGCGGCGACGCCGATCAGCACCGATGCGCCGGTCGAGACGTTGTCCGTAGCGCGCTCCCATGAGAGCGTCACACGGTCGGCCAGATCCGACGCCAGGCCGCTGGGGCCGCCCCGCAGCGCGCGTGTCACGTGGCTCGAGGCGCCTGTGAGCTCGTCCAGCCCGATGAGCGCAAGGACGAGAATGAGCCCGGCCCCTGCCGCGGCCGCGATCACCCGCCGGTTCGCTCCGGCAAGCAGCGTCGCAAGCACCGAGAAGCCGATTGCGAGCACGATCGCGCCGCCGCCGTCCGCTCCGAACCGGCTGCCCGTTACGGCGATCAGCGAGAGCGCCGCGACGAGAGCGAAGGGAAGCGGCCGCGCGAACAGTGCCGCGGCTCCTAGCGCCGGGACGAGCAGCAGCGTCTCGAGCAGGTTCGAGATGCCGTAGAAGCGGGCGTTCTGCGTCGGCCCGAGCGGCGACAGCGCCACCCACCGCTCGTCGACCAGGAACGAGACCAGATAGAGGGCGATGACCCCCGCTAGTACTCCGGCCAGCACCAGACGCGAACGCACGAGGCGGACGAGCACCAGGCCGGCGAGCGTCGCCGCCACGAGGATCAGCAGCGCCGCGAGCGGCGGCGTGTGCACGGCACCCAGCACCAGGTTGGCCGTGAGCAGTGTGGCGAAGCCGAGCAGCGCGGCCGGCGCCGAGACGACCGCGAGCGCGACGACGCCGAGCTCGAGCCAGGTGGTCGTCCGCGAGCGCCAGCTGTTGTGCTCGTCGATTCGCTCGTTCAGCTCGCGCAGCTCGGCAATCGGATCGTCGTTCGCGGTCGACCGGAGACGCTCATCCTCGCCGAGCGCGGTGGGTGCGATGTCGGCGATCGAAATGAGGCCGGGGATACGCGTGGAATCGGATTGAAGCAGGCCGCGGTACCCCGGTCCGATTACGATCACCGGGTAGCGCCGGTCATTCGGCTGATCGCCGCGGCTCGGCAATGCCAGCGCAATCCGTGGCCCTGGCCTGATGGCACCACCCGTTGCGCGACGGTGGATGTAATCGACCTCGATGCGGGGCGGCCCGGCCGGGATGGGATCGCGCAGTGAATTCCGAACCACACCTCGTTCCAGCATCGCGCTCGCCGCAAGCCGGCTTGTCTCCGGGCCGGCTCCCGGGACGAGAAGTCCGACGGCTCCCACATCGGTGATCTCCTCCAGATCATCGAGTTCCAATCCGTCGATGACGACGACCTGAAAGGGCTGCGCGTGTGCCTCGCCCGCGAAGACAGCCACCAGGAGCCCTAGGATTGCGGCGACGCGGATGATGGGCGAACGGTACAACCCGGTCCCCCGCGCCCCGACGACGCGTGCGTTCGGAGGCGCGAGGTGACGGCCCTCGCTGCGCCACTCGTGGCGCTGCGCGAGCGGGAGTGGCTCGTGGCGGGGTTGATCGCGGCGTTCGCCGGGACACTGCTGGCCGCCGTGGGCCCGGCCGGCGGCGACGTGCCCGCCCACCTCTACCGCACCTGGCTCGTAGAGCAGGGCATCTACGTCTGGGACAACCTCTGGTTCGCGGGCCAGTACCCGCTCGTCTCCTACAGCCTGTTCTACTACCCCGTCGCCGCCCTCGTCGGCAACGTCCAGCTCGTGCTCTTCTCGGTGGTCGCCTCGGCGGCGCTCTTCCAGCGCGTATGCGAGCGGGAGTGGGGGGACGCGGCTGTGTGGCCGTCACGCGCCTTCGCGCTGTTGGCGGCGGCGCCACTCTTCACCGGCACGTACAGCTACGCAGCCGGTGTCGCCGCCCTGCTCGCCACCCTCGCCGCATTGCAGGCGGGGCGCGCCTCCATCGCCGTCGGCTGCGCCGCGCTGACGCTCGGGTTCAGCCCGCTGGCGTTCGTTTTCCTCGTGCTCGTCCTCGGCGCGTTGGTGCTCTCGCGGCGGCGGCTCGGAAGGAAGGCGGCGGTCTTCGCGGTCGGCCTGACCGTGGCGGTTGCTCTTCAGGCCTGGGTGCTGCAGCTGTTCCCGACCGACGGCCGCTACCCGTTTCGCGGGGTCGAGCTCGTCACCGTGCTGGCCGTGTGCGCGATCGGAGTCCTGCTGGCGGGGCGGGCCCCGCGCGGCGGTGTGCTGACCGCGCTGTTCGCGCTGTGGTTCGCCGTCTCGGTCGTGCTGTTCCTCGTGCCGGAGCCTGTCGGCGAGAACGTGACGCGCATGCGCTCCGCCGTCTTCCCGCTCATGCTGCTGACCGTTCTGCTGGCGCGCTTCCGACCACGCTGGCTGGCGGCCCTCGGGCTCGCGGGTGCGCTCGCCTACAACGTGGCGCCGTACGCAACGACCGTGTCGACCCGTCTCGACACGCGCCCGGCCGCCCAGGAGTTCTGGACGCCCGCGGTCACGTTCCTTCAGGAGCACGCGACGCGGAACTACCGGGTGGAGGTCGTGCCGACGTACGACCACTGGGAGGCCTACTGGATCCCACGCGCCGGCTTCGGGCTCGCGCGCGGCTGGTACCGCCAGCTGGATCTCGCCCAGAACCGCGTCCTCTATCGCCAACCGCTGTCGCCCGCGGGCTATCGGATGTGGCTACGGCGGATGGCCGTCCGCTACGTGCTGCTGCCGCGCGTGCACCTGAGCAAAAAGGGCGCCGCGCGTGAGGCCTGGCTGCTCCGGTCGGGACGTGCGGGCCTGACCGAGGTCTTCCGAAGCGCCGACTGGCGCATCTACGAGTTTCACGGTGCGGTACCGCTGCTCCGTGGGCCTGGACCGGGCGGCATCACCGCCTTCACGCACAAGCGCATCGCCGGCTGGGCGCATGTGGCCGGCGAGTACCGGCTGAGCGTCCGGTACATGCCCTACTGGAAGGTGCGTGGGCCGGCTTGCGTGACGCGGGCTCCGGACGGCATGACGCTCGTGCATGTGCGGCGGGCGGGCAACTTCGTGCTCGCCTCCGACGGCGGCGCGGTCGCACTCGTGCGCTCCCCTCTGCGGGGCGGCAGCGGCAACCGCTGCTAGGACCTCCTTTATGCATGGGGCGATCGCAGCGGGTCATCCGCTGACCGCGGCAGCGGGCGCGCGGACGCTCGAGGAGGGCGGCAACGCCGTCGACGCCTGCCTCGCGGCCGCCTTCGTGTCGTGGATCGCCGAGAGCCCCCTGACCGGCCCGGGCGGAGGCGGCTTCCTCCTCGTGCACACGGCTCGCGACCGCAAGACGCGGCTGTTCGACTTCTTCGTCACCATCCCGGGGCGCGGCTTGCCGCGCTCGGTCAGGCGCGCCGAGATGGACGAGATCGACGTGGAGTTCAGCGGCGGCGCGACGCAGGTCTTCCATATCGGGCCTGCATCCTGCGCGGTGCCCGGCAGCGTGGCCGGCCTCGAGGCGGCGCACAGCTCGCACGGGACACTTCCCTGGACGGATCTCTTGGCGCCCGCGATCGAGCTGGCCCGTGAGGGAGTGGAGCTGACTCCCGCGCAGGCGTACCTGCACGCGATCCTGGATCTCATACTCCGGGCGTACGACGAGGGCCGTGCGGTATACGGCCCTGCGGGGAGGCGGCTCGTGGCCGGCGATCGCGTCGTCATGCCGGAGCTCGCCGGGACGCTGGAGACGCTTGCCGAGGAGGGGGCGGCCGCGCTCTACCGCGGGCCGCTGGGCGAGGCGCTTGTCGAGCACGTACAGGCAGGCGGCGGCACGATCACCGCCGACGACCTGCGCTCGTACCGCGTCATCCGCCGTCGCCCCGTCAGGACCGCATTCGACGGCCACGAGTTCCTCTCCAACCCGCCGCCGTCCTCCGGAGGCGTGCTGATCGCCTACGGGCTCAAGCTTCTCGACCGCCTGCCGCCGAGAGCTCCAGGATCGGCCGAGGCAATGGCCGAGCTGATTCAGGTGATGCGCGAGCAGGCGCGCGCGCGGGGCGCGCCGCGGTTCACGTCGGATCTATATCGAGGCGGGCTGACGCGCCGCCTGTTCTCGGAGGACAGAATGCGCGCGGCGCTCGACAGCATCGGCCAAGCTGCAGGGGTCCCCGAGCCCTCGTCACCCCGCGGTACCACGCATATCTCGGCGGTCGACCGGCTCGGCAACGCCGCCTCGCTGACCATCTCGACCGGCTCCGGATCGGGCGTGGTCGTGCCCGGCACCGGGATTCACCTCAACAACATGCTCGGCGAGTTCGACCTGACGGTGACAGGGGCGACGCGCGGGGCCGGCCTGCGCCTGACGAGCATGATGGCGCCCACGATCGTGCTCGGTGCGACAGGCCCGCGGCTCATCGTGGGCAGCGCCGGCTCGTTGCGCCTGCGCGGGGCGATCATGCAGGCGGTCGTCAACGTCGTGCGGCACGGCATGTCCGTGGAGGAGGCGATCGGTCACCCACGCGTGCACGCGGACGAAGAGCACGTGCACGTCGAAGGCGGCGCGGACGCTGCGGAGGTCGACCGCCTCGCCGCGTTGGGGTACGACGTCGTCCGCTGGCGGCGGCGGAACCTCTTCTTCGGCGGCGCGGCCGCGGTCGAGCTCTTGCCGGACGGCGCGCTGCACGCCGCCGGCGACCCGCGGCGTGGCGGAGACGGCGTCGTCGTTTGACGAACTGCTTCACGATCCGGCGCGCGACCCCGGGCGACGCCGGCGAGCTGGCAGCGCTCGGCGAAGCGGTCGCGGCTGAGCCCGAGGCCTGGCTGCCCAGCGAGGCCTGGCGCAGCGCGGGTCAGGAGCGGCGCTCCCTGCGCGCCCTGGCCAAGCACCCCGACGCCGCGGTCTTCGTCGCGGCGGCGCCGGAAGGCATCGTCGGCCGCCTCTCCGTGGCCCGCGATCCGCTGCCGGCAAGCCGTCATGTCGCCGATGTCGGGCTCATGGTGGACGCAGGCTGGCGTCGCCGTGGGGTGGGGCGGGCGCTCCTGGAGGCGGCCATCGCGTGGGCGAGCCGGGAAGACGTCCGCAAGCTCGAGCTGCACGTCTTCCCGCACAACGAGGCGGCCATCGCGCTCTACGAGAGCCTCGGTTTCGAGCGTGAGGGCTACCGCCGAGCCCACTACCGCCGCGGAACGGAGTATCTGGACGCGATCCTCATGGCGCTCGAAGTGCCTGACGGTGGTGCGCCGGCGCCTCGCTAGGGTTGCCGCATGCCCACCCCGCTTGCCGAGATTGCGGACAGCTTCTTCAAACCGGCAATCGCTGACCTCGTTCCGTACGAGCCGGGCAAGCCGGTGGAGGAGGTGCAACGCGAGCTGGGCCTCGAGCGCGTCGTCAAGCTCGCCTCCAACGAGGGGCCGCTCGGGCCGTTCCCTGCGGCGCTCGAGGCGCTCGCGCGCTCTGCGCGCGAGCTGAACCGCTATCCGGACGGGGGCGCCTATCGCCTGCGCACCGCGCTCGCCGAGCGCCATGACGTGCGCTTCGAGGAGGTGGCGATCGGCGCCGGGTCGGACGGGCTCGTCGACTGCCTCTCACAGCTCGCTCTCGACCCGGGCGACGAGATCGTCTGCGGATGGCCGTCTTTCCCGAGCTACGTGATCGACGCTTTGAAGCTGGGGGCAGTACCGCAACAGATCCCATTGCGCGAGCATCGCTATGACCTCGATGCCATGCTCGAAGCGGTCGGGCCGCGCACGAAGATCGTCTACATCTGCCATCCGAACAACCCGACCGGAACCATGAATACGCGGGCCGAGCTGGACGCGTACCTCGACCGTGTGCCCGAGCAGGTGCTCACTGTGATCGACCAGGCCTACTTCGAGTACGTGAACGACCCGGAGTACCCGGACTGCGTCGCGGAGTACCTGAAGACGGGCAGGCGCGTCGTCGTCCTCCGCACCTTTTCCAAGATCTACGGCCTTGCCGGCCTGCGGGTCGGATACGCACTGGCGCCCGCGTCGATCGTGACCGCGATCGGCAAGGTGCGGCGCGCGTTCGACATCAACTCGCAGGCGCAGGCCGCGGCGCTCGCGAGCCTCGACGACGCGGCGGAGCTCGAGCGCCGGCGCCGGGACAACATCGAGGGCCGTGCCGGGCTCGAGCGCATTCTGCGCGAGCACGAGCTCCAGCCGGCCGGGCCGGCGGTCGGGAACTTCCTCTTCGCCGAGGTGGGCGACGACGCGCGGCCGCTCTTCGAGGCGCTTCTGCGCGAGGGAGTGATCGTGAGGCCCACCAGGGGCTTCGGCGCCGCCGGGGCGATCCGGGTGACGGTCGGCACGAGCGAAGAGCACGAGCTCTTGCGCGCCGCGCTGGGCCGGGTCGTCACGCGCAGCATCTAGCCTGGGGCGTCCGGCCTGCCCCTTCCGGCCCTCGATTGACGTCGACGGCTCCGAATCGAGCAGGGCAGGCCGGACTGGGCGCTGTTAGCGTGTTCGCGTGTTAGGCGCCCGGCTCGAGCTGCTCGGCCGCTCGCGCCCTTTCGGGCTGCTTTTCACGGCCACCCTCGCCTCTGGGCTCGGCACCTGGCTTGCCTACATCGCGCTGCTCGTGCACGTGTACGACCTGACCGATTCGGCCGTCTGGGTGAGTGCACTGCTGGCCGCCGACTTCCTGCCGCTCGTGGCGGTCGGGCTGTTCTTCGCTCCCCTGGTCGACCGTTTCTCCCGGCGCGGCATGATGATCGGCGCCGACCTGCTCCGCGCTGCGGTCTTCGTACTGCTGCCGTTCGCGGGCGATCCGGCGTTGATCGTCGCGCTCGCGACGGTGTCCGGGTTTGCGACTGGCTTCTTCCGGCCGGCGCTCTATGCCGGCGTGCCGAACCTGGTCGAGGAGGCTGACCTGCCGCAGGCCAACTCTCTGCTGCAGGCGATCGAGAACCTGTCCTGGATGCTGACGCCGCCGCTCGCCGGGTTGCTGGTCAGCGCCTCCGGCCCCGATTTCGCCTACTGGCTGAACGCCGTCTCGTTCCTGGTCTCAGCGCTGCTGCTGGCTCGCATCCCGGCGGCGAGCCTGCAGGCCGCGCGGGCCGAGAGCCGGGGCCACCTGCGCGACCTGCTGGACGGCCTCGCGCTCGTCGTGCGCTCCCGCCCCCTGCTGACCGTGTTCGTCGCCTGGAACGTCTTCTTCCTGGCCATCGCCGGCGTCAACGTGGCCGAGATCGTGCTCGCGAAGGTGGCGCTCGACGCCGGCGACTTCGGCTACGGGCTGCTCGTGGGGGCCACCGGGTTCGGCCTTGTGCTGGGCAGCTTCTTCGCCGCGTCTCTCATCGGCCGCTTCCGCATCGCACAGATCTACGGCGGGTCGATCGGCCTGACCGCGATCGGGATCGGCTGCGCGGCGGTCTCCGAGCACATTCTGCTCGCCGCCGCGTTCGTGGCTCTCGTCGGTTTCGGCAACGGCGCGGCCGTGGTCTGCAATGCCCTCTTCGTCCAGCGGGGGGCCCCTGACGAGCTACGCGGGCGCGCTTTCACCGTGTTGATGAGCTCGAACTATGCGGTGCTCGGCCTCGGGATGGCCGCCGCCGGTCCGCTCACGAACGAGATCGGGCCGCGCTGGGTGTGGGGCCTCGCAGCGGTGCTCGCCGCCGTCGCAGCGGTGCTGGGCTTCCTGCTGGCCCGCAGCAGGACTGCCCCCCAGTGGTCCGCCTATGCGCCGACCGGCTGACTAGCCTTCCAGTAGTGGCCAGGCGCAGGGAGTGGACGCAGGAGGCGCTGGCCGCCGGCGTGCGCAGCGCCGACAAGCGGGCGCTGGCCCGTGCCATCAGCCTCGTCGAGGACGCCGATCCACTGGCCTACGACCTCGTGCGGGAGCTCTACCCGCATACGGGCCAGGCGTACGCGGTCGGCGTGACCGGCCCTCCCGGTGTCGGCAAGTCGACGCTCATCAGCGCTCTGGTCCGGCACGTGCGCGCACGGGGGTCCTCGGTCGGCGTGATCTCGGTCGACCCTTCGAGCCCCTTCTCGCACGGAGCGCTGCTCGGCGACCGTATCCGGCTCTCCGACCACTTCCTCGACCCCGAGGTGTTCATCCGCTCGATGGGCACGCGCGGGCACCTCGGCGGACTGGCCGAGGCGACGCTGCAGGCCATGCTGCTCCTGGACGCCGCCGGCAAGGAGCTGCTCTTCCTGGAGACAGTCGGCGCCGGTCAGAGCGAGGTGGAGGTGCTCGGCGTCGCCGACACGGTCGTCCTCGTCTTGATGCCCGGCTCCGGCGACTCCATCCAGGCGCTCAAGGCCGGGATCATGGAGATTCCCGACGTGATCGTGATCAACAAGCGCGACCACCCGATGGCGAAGACCATGCTCAACGAGGTGCGGAGCATCCTCTCGCTCGACCGAGAGCCGGACTGGCGCACACCGATCGTGCGCACCGAGGCGGTCGAGGGCGCGGGAGTCGACGAGCTCTGGGACCGGATCGAGGCTCATCGAGCACACCTGCAGGAAGGGGACGGGCTCGCCGAACGGCGGCGGCGCAACCTGGCCGGTGAGGTGTTCGCAGTCGCCTCTGCACGCGCCAAGCGGCACCTCGAGGACGCGGTCGCCGACGATCCCGAGCTGAAGCGCCTGCTGGAATCTGTGCAGCAGCGGCAGCTGGACCCGCTCACCGCTGTTCGCGAGATCATGGACAAAGTCTTTAAGGTCGATGCGCGCCGGAACGGTCCCGAGCCTCGCTGACATCGAGGCGGCGCGGCGGCGCCTCGAAGGTGTCGCGAGCGTCACGCCCGTCTTCAACTCGGAGACGCTTTCGCGGCTGACCGGCCGCGAGGTGCATCTGAAGGCGGAGAATCTCCAGCGCACCGGCGCGTTCAAGATTCGCGGCGCCGTCAACCGG
Source organism: Gaiellaceae bacterium (assembly GCA_036824245.1). GTDB lineage: Bacteria > Actinomycetota > Thermoleophilia > Gaiellales > Gaiellaceae > JACVRM01. The sequence continues at coordinate 37,855 of DAITAO010000005.1, forward strand.
ATCGCGTTGCTGAGCGACGCAGAGCGAGCCGCGGGCGTGGTTGCTGCGAGCGCCGGTAACCACGGCCAGGCGGTGGCGTGGGCGGGGCGCGAGGCAGGCGCGCGGGTGATCATCTTCATGCCCGAGGACTCGCCGATGGCGAAGGTGGACGCGACGCGCAACTACGGCGCGGACGTGCGGCTCGTGGGGGAGGGCTTCGACGAGGCGCTCGCCGAAGCGCTCGCGCTGGCCGACGAGCAGGGAGCGACCTTCGTGCACGCGTTCGAGGACGACCAGGTGATCGCCGGCCAGGGGACGATCGGCCTCGAGCTTGCCGAGCAGCTCCCGGTCGCGCGGACGGTCGTCGTGCCGGTCGGGGGCGGAGGCCTCTGCTCGGGCATCGCGCTGGCCCTCGCCGAGCGCGCACCTGAGATGCGCGTGGTGGGCGTGCAGGCGGCGGCGTGCGCGCCGCTGGCGGGCCTGGACGAGCACAGCTTCACGATCGCCGAGGGCATCGCCGTCAAGCATCCCGGAGAGCTGACCAGCCGCATCCTGCGCGACCACGTCGAGTCGATCGTGACGGTCACGGACGAGGAGATCAGCGAGGCGATCGTCCTGCTGCTCGAACGGGCGAAGCTGGTCGTGGAAGGGGCGGGAGCGGCGACGGTCGCTGCCCTCATGGCGGGCAAGGTGGAGGGCGACGACCCAGCCGTCGCGCTGCTCTCCGGGGGCAACATCGACCCGACGCTCCTCATGTCCGTGATGCGGCACGGACTCACGCTCGCAGGGCGCTCGCTGGTCTTGCGTACCCGGCTCATTGACCGGCCCGGCGAATTGATCAAGCTCCTCTCGCTCGTCGCCGAAGAGCGGGGCAACGTCGTCTCGGTGGAGCACCACCGCGAGGGTATGGACTTACCGGTGTCCGAGAGCGAGGTGGAGCTGACGCTGACCATGCGCGGACGCGCGCACTGCGACGAGCTCGTCGCCGCCCTCGAGCGTGCCGGCTACGAGGTCGAGCGTCTCCACTAGCACGCTGGAACGATTGCAAGCAACGGTCTGTTACAAGGCTTGGTTCGCGGCGCTGGCCCTCGCATGCCTCTTGACGGCGCTTGCGGGCAGCACCGGGGCGGACGCTCGAGCGTCTGCGGCACGCATGATGTGCCGTCCCACGCCTGCCCGGCCTCCTGCGACGCCACCCATCGCGTGGCGGGCATCACGTGCGCTCGGCAGGCCCGACGCGGGCCGGCTCGTCAACGGCGTGCAGCTGCCGGCCGAAGGCCGCGATTTCTTCACCTGGGATTACGTCGGGCTGCGGGCGCCAAATCGTGCGTGGCGCCGGTGGGGGACGGCACGTCTGGTGCGCACCATCCTGAGCGTCGTGCGTGACCATCGCCGCGCTCATCCAGGTGCGGCACGCGTCGGCGTCACCGACCTGAGCCGTCGCAACGGCGGTGACTTCGGCCCTCAGTACGGCCTGCCCGGCCACGTGTCGCACCAGAACGGGCTCGACGCCGACATCCTGTATCCGCGCCTCGACAAGCTGGAGTGCGAGGTTCGTTCCTGGCGCGAGGTCGACCGAGTGCTCGCCCAGGACCTCGTCGACCGCTTCGTCGGGTCGGGCGCAAGGCTCATCCTCGTGGGAGCCCGGACGGGCCTTCTCGGGCCGCCGAGCATCGTCATTCCGGTGACGCGCTACCACGGCGACCACTTCCACGTGCGCATTCCGCCTCCGTAAACTCGGCTCATGACCGACCGCGCGCGCAAGGAGCGCAAGGTCGTCTCCGTCGTCTTCGTCGACCTCGTCGGCTTCACCGCGCAGGCCGAGAGCCTCGACCCCGAGGACGTCGAGGCGATCCTGGCGCCCTACCACACTCGCTTGCGGGCCGAGCTCGAGAGGCACGGCGGCACCGTCGAGAAGTTCATCGGCGACGCCGTGGTCGCGGTGTTCGGCGCTCCGGTGGTGCACGAGGACGACGCGGAGCGTGCAGTCCGAGCTGCGCTCACCATTCGCGACTGGGCGGACGAGGAGCAGCTCGAGGTGCGGGTCGCCGTCAACACCGGCGAGGCGCTCGTATCGGTGGATGCGCGTCCGGAGGCGGGCGAGGCGATGGTCGCGGGCGACGTGGTCAACACGGCGGCACGCTTGCAGGCCGCCGCACCCGTCAACGGCATCCTGGTCGGCGATCCGACGTACCGTGCGACCGACCGCGCGATCGAATACCGTGCCGCGGCGCCGATCGAGGCGAAGGGAAAGGCGCAGCCTGTGCGCGTCTGGGAAGCGGTCACCGCCCGATCGCGTTTCGGCGTCGACGTCGACACAGAGCCGAGCACGGCGCTCGTCGGTCGACGCCGCGAGCTCGATCAGCTCCTCGCAGCGTTCGCGCGGGCGCGGGCAGAGCGGGTGCCCCAGCTCGTCACGATCGTCGGGGTGCCCGGCATCGGCAAGAGCCGCCTCGTCCAGGAGCTCTCGATCGTCACGGACGCCGAGCCGAATCTGATTCGCTGGAGGCAGGGTCGTTCGCTGCCCTACGGCGAGGGCGTCAGCTTCTGGGCGCTCGCAGAGATGGTGAAGGCGGAAGCCGGCATGCTGGAGAGCGACACCTCCGACGCGGCGCTGGCCAAGCTGCGCCGCGCGGTCATCGCCGTGTGCGCACCGGACGAGGTCACCTGGGTTGAGTCCGAGCTGCGGCCGCTGGTAGGCCTGGGTGACGAGCCCGGTCGCGCACGCGAGCGACGCGAGGACGCCTTCGTGGCGTGGCGGCGGTTTCTGGAAGGACTCGCGGAAGACACGCCGCTCGTGCTCGTGTTCGAGGATCTTCATTGGGCCGACGACGGCCTGCTCGACTTCATCGACCACCTCGTCGACTGGGCTACCGACGTGCCGCTGCTCGTCGTCGCCAGCGCACGCCCCGAGCTGCTCGCCCGACGGGCGGACTGGGGAGGCGGCAAGCCGAATGCGGCCACGCTGTCCCTCGCGCCGCTCGGAGAGACCGAGACGGCCGAGCTCGTGCATGCCCTGCTCGAACGAGTCGTGCTCCCCGCCGACGTGCAGGCGTCGGTGCTGGCGCGCGCAGGCGGCAATCCGCTCTATGCCGAGGAGTTCGCGCGCATGATGGTTGAACACGACCTCGACGCGGCAGGCGGTGAGTTGCCCCTGCCCGAGTCGGTGCACGGCGTGATCGCAGCCCGGCTTGACGCGCTGCCCCGCGAGGAGAAGGAGTTGCTGCAGGACGCCGCCGTCGTCGGCAAGGTGTTCTGGCTCGGTGCGATCGAGGGCGGCCGAGAAGCCTCGCGGCTTCAGCCCCTCATCCGTGCTCTCGAGCGCAAGGAGTTCGTCCGTCGCGAGCGGCGCTCGAGCGTGGAAGGGGAGCAGCAGCTTGCGTTCCGGCACGTCCTCGTGCGTGACGTCGCATACGGCCAGATCCCGCGGGCGACGCGCGCGGCCAAGCACGAGTCGGTGGCGCACTGGCTGGAGTCGCTGGGGAGGCCCGAGGATCAGGCCGAGCTGCTCGCCCACCACTACCTGAGCGCGATCGAGTACTTGCGCGTTGCGGGCGGGGACTCGACGGCGGTCGGCGAGCGAGCACGATTCGCGCTGCGCGAAGCCGGCCGGCGGGCGTCTGCCCTGCTCACGCCAGCCGCTGCGCGGCGCTTCTACGCCGCGGCTCTCGACTTGTGGCCCGAGGACGACCGGGAGCGGCCGCAGCTCGTTCTCGAGCTGGGCCGCGTGAGGATGTACGGTGACCTGGAGGGGGACGATCTGGTGGAGCAGGCCCGCGACTCGTTCCTCGCGCTCGGCGACCGGGCGAAGGCAGCGGAGGCGGAGATTCTGCTCGGCGAGCACCACTGGCTGCGCGCCGATCAGCAACGGGCCGTGAGCCATTTCGAAAGCGCCGAGGAGCTGATCGCAGGGGCGCCCCTCTCACGCACGTCCGCCTTCGTGATCGGCAGCCTGGGGCGCTTCCTGATGCTGAGGGACGAGTACGAGCGCTCCATCGAGCTCGGTCACGAGGCGATCGCCCATGCGACCGCGCTCGGCGACGAGGAGCTGAGGGCTGCGGCGCTCAACAACGTCGGCTCGTCGCGGGTCAGCCTCGGCGATCTGGGTGGCCTAGCCGACCTCGAGACCAGCGTCTTGCTCGCACGCGACCGCAGCGCGATCGAGTACGTCCGCGCCTGCGGCAACCTCGGCTCCTTCCTCGTCGGAGTGGGCCGGCTCGACGAGGCATTCCGCCGGCAGGACGAGGGCCTCGCCGCCTCGCAGCGCATCGGGTTCGCCGAGCCAATCCGCTGGCTGAGCGTCGAACGGGTGTGGCAGCTCTACGTCACCGGGCACTGGAAGGACGCGCGTGCCCTCGTCGACCAGGTGCTGGGCGATTTCGGCGATACGCCGTTCTGGATCGAGCCGCTTGCGCACGTCTACCGTGCTCGGCTGGACCTCGCGGCGGGTGACTCGGATGCCGCGCGGGAGCGGGTGGGGCGGATCGTCGCCCTCGCGCGGGCGGCGACCGAGATACAGATCGTGAATCCGTCCCTCGCATTCGCGGCCTATGTGCAGGCAGAGCTCGGCGAGGGTGACGCGGGTGAGCTCGTCGACGAGCTGTTCGCCGCCTGGCGCACCGTCGCGTTTGGCAACCTGCTCGGCGACTGGCTGGTCGACCTCTGGTCGGCGCTACGCCGACTTGGGCGGGAAGAGGAGCTCCGGCCAGCACTGGATCGACATCGGGGCATTCCCTGGCGCGACGGGGTGGCGGCTCTTCTTGAGCGCGACTTCGGACGCGCCGCGGCCACGTTCGCAGAGATCGGTGCGCTGCCGAGCGAGGCGGCCGCGCGACTTTGGGGTGCGGAGTGGTTGGTCGCCCAGGGCCTGCGCGCGGCGGCCGATACGGAGTTGCAGGGCGCCCTGTCGTACTACCGGTCCGTGGGGGCACGTCGCTACGTGGCGGAGGGCGAGCGGCTGCTCGCGGCAGCCTCTTGATCCCCTGCCCCGCCTGCGGGTCAGAGAATGCACCGAGCGCGAAGTTCTGCTCGGAGTGCGGCGCGCCGCTGGTCGTGGCCGCACGACCGGCGCGGGAGGAGCGCAAGGTCGTGACGGTGCTCTTCTGTGACCTGGTCGGCTTCACGAGCCGTGCCGAGCAGCTCGACCCCGAGGACGTCCGAGCGATGCTCTCGCCCTACTTTGCGCGGCTCCGGACGGAGCTCGAGCAGCTGGGCGGCACCGTCGAGAAGTTCATCGGGGACGCGGTGATGGCGGTGTTCGGAGCCCCGGTCGCGCACGAGGACGACCCCGAGCGAGCCGTGCGGGCGGCGCTGCGGATCCGCGACGCGCTGGTCGACGAGGACGCTGACCTGCAGGTACGGATCGGAATCACGACGGGTGAGGCGCTTGTCGCGCTCGGCGCCCGGCCAAGCGAGGGCGAGGGAATGGCCTCCGGCGACGTGATCAACACCGCCGCGCGTCTGCAAGCGGCAGCGCCCGTGAACGGGATCCTCGTGGACGAGACGACCTATCGCGCCACGCAACAGGTCATCAACTACGGCGAGGCAGCGGCGGTTGAGGCGAAAGGCAAGGCAGCGCCGGTCCGGGTCTGGAAGGCGCTCGAGGCGCGGGCGCGGCTCGGCGGCGAAGTCCGGCCGACGGTGCGCACGAAGCTCGTCGGCCGCACGCGCGAGCTCCAGATGCTGAGCGACGCGTTCGCGCGGGTGCGGGACGAGCGCGTTCCCCAGCTCGTAACGCTCATGGGCGTGCCCGGCATTGGTAAGAGCCGCCTCGTGTACGAGCTTTTCGCAAAGGACGTCGAGTCCGTTCCCGAGCTCATCTACTGGCGTCAGGGTCGGTCGCTCCCGTACGGGGAAGGCGTGAGCTTCTGGGCGCTCGCCGAGATGGTCAAGGCCCACGCGGGCATTCTCGAGAGCGACGACGCGGGAGAGGCGGCCGTGAAGCTGCGACGCGCAGTTGAAGAAACGATCAGTGATCCCGCCGAGGCGAGCTGGGTCGAGAGCCACCTGCGCCCCCTTGTCGGAATCGACAGCGAGGCGGAGCCCACCGAGGACCGGCGAACCGAAGCGTTCGCAGCCTGGCGGCGCTTGTTCGAGGCGATGGCCGAGCGCAACGCCCTCGTCCTTGCTTTCGAGGATCTGCACTGGGCCGACGAAGGCCTGCTGGACTTCGTCGACTACGTCGTCGACTGGACGGACGGCGTCCCGCTGCTCGTCCTCTGCACAGCTCGCCCGGAGCTCCTGACCCTCCGCCCCGCCTGGGGAGGCGGCAAGGCGAACGCGACGATGATCTCGCTATCCGCGCTCTCCGACGAGGAGACGGCCCACCTGCTGGCGGAGCTCCTGGGGCGTCCGGTTCTTCCCGCCGACACTCAACACGCCTTGCTCGGGCGGGCAGGTGGAAATCCGCTGTACGCCGAGCAGTACGCGCGGCTTCTGGCCGAGCACGGGGAAGGCGGAGAGTTGGCACTTCCGGAAACCATCCAGGGCATCATCGCTGCTCGTCTGGACGCGCTGCCCGCCCAGGAGAAGGAGCTGCTCCAGAACGCGGCAGTGGTGGGGAAAGTGTTCTGGACGGGGGCACTGGCGAGGATCGGCGACGGGTCGGCGCCCGCGCTCGACGAGCGACTACACGTGCTCGAGCGCAAGCAGTTCGTGCGGCGCGAGCGCCAGGGCTCGGTCGCCGGCGAGAGCGAGTACGTGTTCCAGCACGTGCTCCTGCGCGACGTCGCCTACGGCCAGATCCCGCGGGCGCAACGCGCGGAGAAGCATCGCCTCGCGGCTGAGTGGATCGGGTCGCTCGCAGCCGATCGTGCGGAGGAGCGCACGGAGATGCTCGCTCACCATTACGAGAGCGCGCTTCAGTACGCCTCGGCGGCCGGGCAGGAAACCACCGCGCTGGCCGAGAGCGCCCGGCGCGCGCTGCGCGAGGCCGGCGACCGCGCCTACGGGTTGAACGCGTTCGGCACTGCTGCTCGCTTCTACCGCGCCGCGCTCGATCTCTGGCCCGACGACGATCCAGAGCGCCCGCGGCTCCTCTTCAGCTACGGACGCGTCCTCGCAGTCGTGGGCGCCGGTGCGCCCGAGGTTCTCACCGAGGCGAGCGAACGCCTGCTCGAGCTCGGCGACCGCGAGACCGCGGCCGAGGCCGAGATCCTGCTGGCCGAGGTTGTCCAGGATCAGGGACGAGGCCGGCAGGACACGCTTCGTGTTCACTTGCGGCGCGCAGCGGCCCTCGTCAAAGACGTGCCGCCGACACCGGCGAAGGCGTACGTCCTCAGCAGCATCTCTCGCTTTGCGATGGTGGCCCGCGAAAACGAGGAAGCGATCCGCGTCGGTCGTGAGGCCCTTGCAATGGCCGAGCAGCTCGGCCTCGATGTGATCCGCGCCCACGCCCTCAACAACGTCGGCACCGCCCGAGTTCAGAGCGGCGATCTGGACGGACTCGAAGACCTCGAGCGAAGCATCGAGATCACCGAGTCCCTGAATTCCCCAGAGAGCGTGCGGGGCATCGCCAATCTCGCCTCAGCGCTCGCGACTCTGGGTCAACTACGCCGAGCCTGGAAACTGAATGGCGAAGCTCGCCGGCTTGCGGACCGGCTTGGACACGCCCCACACGTGCGCTGGCTGAGAGGGGAACTTGTCGGCGAGCTCTATTCGCGCGGGCGCTGGAACGACGCCCTCGAGCTCGCCGATCAGTTCGTTGCAGAGTCCGAGGCAGGAACAGGCCACTACCTCGAAAGCACCGTGCGCTGCTTTCGCGGACGGATCCGGCGTGCGCGCGGCGACAGCGCCTCGGTTCTCGAGGACGCCGCGAAGGCGCTCGCGATCGCCGAGGAGACGAAGGATCCACAGGCCTTCATCCCGGCGCTCGCGTTCCGGGCGTTCTCCCTCGTCAGCTTGGACCGAAAGGACGAAGCCGAGCCGCTCGTGGATCGGGCTCTCGCGGTTGGCCACTTTTCAGCAGCCGAAGAGAGCGCGCTCGAGCTCGTCTGGGCGCTCGTAGCACTTGGTCGCGGCGACGAACTGGCGCTCGCGCCGCTCGCTGATGGCCCGTCGGCATGGGAGGAGGCCGCCGGCGCGATCGTCTCGGGCGATTTCGCGCGCGCCGCCGATCTCTGTGCCGAGATCGGCGTGCTGCCCGACGAGGCCTACGCGCGTCTGCGCGCCGCCGAGGTCCTGGTCGCCGACGGCCGCCGCGCCGAGGCCGACGCCCAGCTCGAAAAGGCGCTCGCTTTCTGGGTCTCGGTCGGCGCCACCCGCTACATCGGCGAGGGCGAGGCGCTGCTCGCCGAGTCGGCCTAGCTGCCGCAGCGGCGAAACGAGACCGTCTCGCCGCGCTGCTCCCAGTCCTGCACTCCCGCTTCAAGCACCGGTCGTGCGTCGATCCCCTCGTGAGCCAGAACGCTCGCCGCGACCGCCGCCCGCGGGCCGTTCGAGCAGATGGTCACGATCGGCTTGTCGCCGCGCAGCTCACCCGCCAGCTGGCGCGTCAGCCGATAGGGGACGTTGCGGCTCCCCGGAATAAATCCTTCGTCGCGCTCGTCCGGCTCCCGTACGTCCAGCACCTCCACGGCGTCGTCGGCCATCAAGCCCTCCAGCTCGTCGAGACTGACCGGCTCCAGTTGCTCGTCATCCGGGGTCTTCAGCACATAGCCGCCCAGCTCGATGAAACCGACCGCACGCAGTCCCCGGCCGGCTCGCTCCGCCTCGTCTGTGGTGGACGCACGCACGACGATGCGCTCGTCGGGCGACAGTACGAACCCCGCCTTCGTGGCGAAGCTCGAACCGTCCACCGGGACGCTGAACGCGCCGCGCGTGTGACCCTGGAGAAACTGCTTGACGGATCGCACGTCGAGAACGACCGCGTCGTCCGGCGAAGAGAGCTGCTGCAGCGGCGCCGGCGCGCCCAGGAACGGGCCGCGATTCAGTGCCACGATTCGCTCGGCATTAGGCGGCTTGGGCGTCTTGATGCCAACCGACTCGGCCGCGAAAGCGGCCTCGTCCGCAGACGCGAGCGCCGGGTTGAAGCGCCGTTCGAAGCCCATCGTGGTGGAGCCCTTCGAGCTCATTCCCACCCCGCACAGCGAGCCGGCCACGTGTCCCGGGAAGACCTCGACGCCGTCCGGGAGCTCGAGCAGCCGATGCAGGCTGCGGTAGAGGTCGCGCGCGCCTTCCTGCGGCTCGACTGCCAGATCGGGGCGCGCGGTGTCTCCGACGAATAGCGAGTCGCCCGTGAGAAGTAACCAGGGCTCTTCGGCGCGCGAGCGGTCGATGACCGCGAAGCAGCAGTGCTCAGGGCGGTGGCCCGGCGTGTGCAGCACCCGTAGGGCCACGTCTCCGGTTACGACTTCCTCTCCGTCCACGAGCGGCTCGAACGGGTATTCCGGCTGTGCGGCCGGGTGAATGCGGACCGGCACATCGTGCTCGAGCGCGAAGCGGCCGTGCCCCGAGACGTGGTCGGCATGAGTGTGCGTCTCCAGCACGCAGCAGATGCGCACCCCGTGCCGGTGAGCTTCGTCCAGGTACGGCTGAATCTCGTATGAGGGGTCGACCACGATGGCCTCGCCCGCCGATTCATCCCCGACGAGGTACGAGGCACAGCCAAGATCTTCGTCCACGAACTGGCGGAACACCATGCAGCGACGATAACACTGCCCTCTGCGGATCCCCGTGCAGCCGACCGGTCTCGCTGTCATCCTCGGGCTATCGAAATCGGCGATCTGACGTCTGAAAACAGAGACGCGGAAACGAAAGGGGTTTCATGCCGGCAAGAAGGACCATGCTCTCCCTGATCGCCTTCCTGCTCGGCGTCTCGCTGCTCGGCCTGGCGGCGTGCGGCGGTGACGACGACGACGGCGATGGCGACGGCGAAGCGACACCGACCACGACAACCGAGGCGAAACGCGGCGGCGTCGCCCGCTTCAACCTCAAGTCGGATACGGACTACACAGACCCGGCGCTCGCGTACTACCAGGTCTCCTGGCAGCAGGAATACGCGACCTGCGCCAAGCTGCTGAACTACCCCGACGCCCCCGCGCCGCGGGGCTCACAGTTGCAGCCTGAGGTAGCGGCCTCCATGCCGACCGTCTCGGCGGACGGCAAGACGTACACGTTCACGATCCGGGACGGCTTCAAGTTCTCGCCGCCGTCGAACGAGGCGGTGACCGCAGAGACGTTCAAGTTCGTCATCAACCGGAACTTGAGCCCGGACATGCAGTCGCCGGCGGCTCCGTTCATGGAAGACATCGTCGGCGCCCAGGAAGTTCTCGACGGCAAGGCCAAGGAGGCGAGCGGCGTCACGGTCAGCGGCAACAAGCTGACCATCAAGACCACCGACGTCGCACCGGACTTCCTGGCGCGCATCGCGATGAACTTCTTCTGCGCCATTCCGGTTGGCACACCCATCAACAAGAACGGCGTGCTCACGCCTGCTATGGCGGGCCCCTACTACATCAAGAGCCGCACTCCGAACCGCTCGCTGGTGTTGGAGCGGAACCCGAACTACACCGGTGACCGGCCTGCGAACCTCGACCGGATCGTCTACACGGTCGGCGTCAACGAGAGCCAGGGAGTCCTCCAGATCAGGCAAGGCGCGGCTGACTACGCGGTCGATGCCCTGCCGCCCGCGGTCCACTGTGACCTCGACAAGGACTTCGGGCCGGACAGCCAGGCCGCGAAGGATGGAAAGCAGCAGTACTTCGTCAACCCGGCGCTGATCTTCAGCTATCTGGCCCTCAACACGACCCGGCCCGCGTTCAAGGACGCGGCGGTGCGCCAGGCGGTCGCCTTCGCGATCGATCGCCCCAATATCTCCCGCCAGAGCGGCTGCTTTGCCGGTGAGCTGACCGACCAGTACCTGCCGCCCGGCCTCGACGGCTTCAAAGATGCGGACATCTATCCGCTCGAAGGCCCCGACGTCGAGGCGGCCAAGGAGAAAATGGGCGGCAAGACCGGCATCGAGGCGGTCATCTACACGTGCAACTCCGGTTCGTGCCCTCAGCGTGCCCAGGTAGTCCAGGAGAACCTGAAGGCGATCGGCATCAACGTGAAGATCCGGCAGTTCGACCGCGCCGTGCAGTTCGAGAAGGAAGGGATCCGCGGCGAGCCCTTCGACATCGCCGACGAGGGCTGGATCGCCGACTACCCGGATCCGTACGACTTCATCAACATCCTGCTCGACGGCAACACGATCCGGCCGCGGAACAACGTCAACTTCTCGTACTTCAACGATCCGAAGTTCAACGACCTGATGGCGGATGCGGCCAAGCTCGCGGGCGAGGAGCGCCTGGCCCGCTACGCGGAGCTCGACGAGCAGATCGCTCGCGACGGGGCACCGCTCGCCGCGTACCACAACGACACGAACCGCGACTTCTTCTCGGCCAAGATCGGCTGCCAGGTGTACCAGCCGGTCTACGGCATGGACATCGCGGCGCTCTGCGCCCGCGAGTAACGCTTCGCTTCGCTCGCTTCGTGGGGGAACCCCTGGTTCCCCCACGAAGCCTTTCCGCCGAAAGTCCGGCGCGCTGCGCGCGCCATGACGACTTTCGGCGGTGTTTGAAGACAGACGCGACTTCGCGAGCTGTGGTTGCGACGGGCGAAGCCCGCCTCCGCCGGTTATAGGCCCAGATGGCGCGCTATTACCATCCGCTGCACTTCGTTGGTGCCTTCGCCGATCTCCAGGATCTTCTGGTCGCGGTAGAGCCGCGAGATGGGCGATTCATCCATGAACCCGTACCCGCCGTGGATCTGCAGGGCGGCGTTCGCCGCGCGGTTCGAGAGCTCGCCCGTGTAGAGCTTGGCCATGGCCGCCTCCTTCGCGAAGGGGCGGTCCTCGTCCTTGAGCCAGGCGGCGCGGTAGACGAGCCCGCGGCCCGCCTCGATCTCGGTGGCCATGTCGGCGAGCGCGAATTGCACGGCCTGGAACTTCGCGATCTTGCGTCCGAACTGCTCGCGCTCGTTCGCGTAGCGGTAGGCCAGGTCGTAGGCGCCCTGCGCCAGTCCGACGCCCATCGCTGCCACCGAGATGCGACCGCCGTCCAGGATCTCCAGAAACTGGCGGAAGCCCTGGCCGCGCGGCCCGAGCAGGTTTTCCCCAGGCACCGCGCAGTCCTTGAAAGACAGCTCGCGCGTGTCGGAGGCTCGCCACCCGAGCTTGTTCATCTGCGGAGAGACCTCGTAGCCCGGCGTGCCGTTCGCGACGATCAGGTTGGAGATCTCGCCGTCGCCCGTCAGCGCGGTGATGGTGACGCAGGCGCTGATGTCGGTGCCGGCGTTGGTGATGAAGATCTTCGAGCCGTTGACAACCCACTGCCCGTCGCGCAGCTCCGCGCGCGTGCGAGTTGCGCCGGCATCCGAGCCCGCACCCGGTTCCGTCAGGCCGAAGGCGGCGAGCTTTGCTCCCGAGGCGAGCTGCGGCAGCCACTCCTGCCGCTGCTCCTCGTTTCCGAAGTAGTAGATCGGCAGAGTGCCGAGCGAATGGTGCGCAGCGACCGTGATCGCGACCGACGAGTCCACACGCGTCAGCTCCTCGACCGCGATTGCGTACGAGACCGTGTCGGTGCCGCCGCCGCCGTATTCCTCGGGGATGGTCATGCCCATCAGGCCCAGCTCGGCCAGCTCCGCGACGAGCTCGTAGGGGAACCGGTGCTCGCGGTCGAGCTCTTCCGCCTGCGGCGCCACACGTTCCTCCGCGAACTCGCGGACGGTGCGGCGGAGCAGCTCGTGCTCGGGCGTCAGGTCGAGGTTCATTCCGCGGCGGCCGCCACGGCGGGAGTCGCCAGCCGAGCGCCGAGCTCGGCGATCAGCCGCACGCCGTAGCCGGTGCCGCCGCGCTGCCAGAGGTAATCGGTGCGGGGCCAGCGCAGGAAGCCGGGGCCTGCCATGTCGACGTGCGCCCACGGCCCCTCGCCCGCGAACTCGCGGAGGAACTCCGCCGCGTAGGCGGGCGAGGCCTGTCCCTTCACGTTGGTGTTCTTCAGGTCCGCGAAGTCGGAGTCCACGTAGCGGCGATAGCGCGGATGGAGCGGCATGGGCCAGAGGTGGTCACCCGAGGCCTCGCCCGCTGCCACAACCTCGTCGCGCCACTCGTCGGGTGTGCCGAAAACGCCGGCGTAGAGATCGCCCAGGGCTTTCTCCATCACGCCCGTAAGGGTCGCGAAGTCGACGACGTGCGTGGCGCCTTCTCGCCGTGCGTACCAGAGGGCATCGGCAAGCACTAGCCGGCCCTCGGCGTCCGTATTGACGATCTCGATCGTCTTCCCGTTCGCGGCTCGCAAGATGTCGCCGGGCCGGTACGCCCCGCCGCCGACCATGTTCTCGGTGGCAGCGACGACGCCGACCGCCCGGAGCGGCAGCCTGAGCTCCGCGAGCGCCCCGAAGCCGGCGACGACGGCGGCGCCGCCGGCCATGTCGCCCTTCATGTCCTCCATGTAGAGGGCCTTCTTGATCGAGATGCCCCCCGTATCGAACGTGATCGCCTTGCCGACGAGCCCGAGGATGAGACCTTCCGGCGCTGCGGGCGGCTCGTAGCGCAGGACGATGAGGCGCGGCGGGTTGTGGCTCCCCGCCGCGACGCCGCCGAGGGCGCCCATGCCGAGCTCCTCAATCTGGCCGGATCCCAGCGACTCTGCGGTGAGGTGGTCGAAGCGGCCGGCGATCTCGGAGGCCCGCTCTGCAAGCACGACGGGCGTCAGCTCGTTGGGCGGGGCATTCGCCAGGTCCCGTGCCTGGTTCGCCCAGCCGGCGACGAGACCCGCCCGCTGCGCGGCCTGCCGCACGGCATCGGCGTCCTCGTCGGTGAGCAGGAGAAGCGCCTGCGGGGCGCGCGGCCGCTCGTCGCCCTTCCAGCGCCCCGGGTCGTAGGAGCCCAGCACGACTCCTTCGACGACGGCACGGGCCTGCTCGCCGAGCCCCAGGGGCAGCTGGGCATCGAGCGCCCAGGCCAACGTGCCGCCGACGCGTCCGACCGCTCTCGCCACCGCGGCCGCGGCGGTGCGTAGCTCGTCCGGGTCCGCAGCAGCCCCGACGCCTGCCGCGATCAGACGCGCCGGACCCGCCTCGCCGTCGCGGTGCACGACGATCGCCTCGCCCGGTTCCCCGCGCAGCTCGCCTTCCGCTGACAGGCGCTCGAGCCGTGCGCGAACGGCGTCGTCCAAACCGGAAAGTCCGTCCGCAACGCCGTCCGCAGCGCCGTTCGCAAGAGTTGGAACGGCGAGGGCGTCGGCGGCAACGGAGTCCGCGCGCAGCGGAGCGACGTCGATGCGCATCGGAGGGCGATGCTAACCGACGACGAAGAGATCCCCCGTGCGGGGTACGCGAGCCCCGCTATTCCCACCGATAATCACTCAATATGAGCACCGTTGAATCCCGCAGCGCGCATGAGGACCGGTCACCCGCCGCGAGCGTCGAGGTCTTGCTGGAGCGCGTGACGCGACTCGTCGGTGAGCGACAGGCACTCCGTGCCGGTGGCGCGGGCCGCACGACGCTCGAGCGGAACCGCTTCGAGATCGCCCGCGTCCAGTGGCAGCTCTCGCAGGCGCTGATCGCGCGCTACTCACCTGGCGTCTAAACGCTTCCGCTAGGGTCGCCGCCTGGGCGGCGACGACGGGAGGCATCGTGGCGCAGAGCGCGAGGGAGTTCTTCGAGACGTTGGAGGCGAGGGTGGACCCCGCGCGTGCGGCTGGCATCAACTCCAGCTACCTCTTCGAGGTCAAAGGAGCGGGCAGTTGGAAGGTCGACGTCGACGAGTCCGGAGTACACGTCTCGGAGGGCGCGAACGGCGCCGACTGCACGATCCTGGTCTCGGAGGAGAACTTCGAGCGGCTCGTGAGCGGTGATCTGAGCCCGACCAGCGCCTACATGACCGGCAAGCTCAAGGTCAAGGGGAGCATGGGCGCCGCGATGAAGCTGCAGCAGCTCTTCTAACCCGCGTTCCAACATGCGTGCGCAGGGCCAGTGCGCCGCCGGTCCCTGCGGCTGGTCTGCGTCCTCTGCCGTGTGCACGCGGCTGCGAACGCTCATGTCCCGAGTGCGTTTCGTGGCTCTTCTGGCTAACCGGCTCTTCACACCACGGCCGTACGCTCTCCGGAGTGCACCGGCCGAAGCGAGTCATTGCCCTGGTAGCGGCAGCCGTGCTGCTCGGCACGCTCGGAGAAGCAATGCCGCGCGGCCTCGGGGCTGCCACTACGAGCTCGAATGGGTGGATCGTCTTCGAGAGCGACCGGACCGAGCGGTACGGAGAGCACATCTACCTCATGCGTGTCGACAAGGGCGGCCGCCTGCGACTGGCTGACGATCTCGGACCCGGCCGGGGTGCAGTGCCGTCACCCGACGGGAAGCGTGTCGCGTTCTACCGACCAACCGCGAGCGGCAATGGCCTCTACATTGGGCGTGTCGACGGTTCGCGTTTGCGCAAGCTCGCCGAGACCGAGCTTGGCTACTCCCTCGAGCCGCCACGCTGGTCGCCAGACGCGAAGCGGATCGCGTACCGCATTCCTGGACCCGGAACCACCGTCGAGAATCTTGACGACGGACGCACCCGGGTCGTTCGCAACGTCGGCCCGCCGTCGTGGTCGCCTGACGGGCGGTCGATCGTGTACGAGGGTGCACCCTCGTCACATCCGCAGTTCCTCTTCACCTTGCGCCTGACCGCAGGTACCTCTCCGGTGCGGCTGCCGGTGAGAGGAGCTGACCCTACGTGGTCGCCCGCCGGAAACGCCATTGCGTTCTGGTCGAGCAACGCGCTGCGGGTCGTGCGACCCAACGGCACGCGCAAGCGTGTCCTCGTCCGCGGGGCGGTCGGGCCCTACGCATGGTCACCCGACGGTCGACGCATGGCCTTCGCCCACCTGAATGAGTCGCGCGGCCTCTACATCATCAATCGTGATGGAACGGGGCTGCGGCGCGTCGCCGTCAACGTGCCCAGGAATCGGCCGGTGTGGTCACCAGACGCACGCTTCGTGGCGGTCGCCTACGAAGAGGCGCTGGTGGTACGGCTTTTCAATACGCGCTCGACCCGGCGAACCGCGTACGGACTCGGATGGCCGATGCAGAGGGCTACTGGCCCGGTCGGCTGGCTCGGCCGGCGCTCCATGCTGTTCTCGGCGGAAGTAGTTCGAAACGACCGAGATCTATTCGCGGTCTCTCCGGGCGGCTCGACGCTGAGGCGCCTGACGAAGAACACCGTTCCTGACTACGACACTGCAAGATCGCCTGACGGGAGCCGCGTCGCCTTCGTACGCGAGCCGGTCGACGGGCGCGGAGCGCTGTACGTAATGCGCCTTGAGGATCGCGCCGTCACTCGGCTCACGGGGCTCGGGGCGCCGCCCAGCTCGCCCGCGTGGGCGCCGGACGGCGACAGGATTGCCTTCGTGAGCGGCTCTGAGCAGGGGATCCAGGTTATCGATCTCGAGTCGCGCGCGGTTCGTCCGCTCGCGCCCGGGAGAGACCCGACCTGGTCCCCGGACGGGCAGCAGATCGCATTCGCCGGCCTTTCCGACATCTACGTGATTGATGCGGACGGTGGAGCTCCGCGGCGCCTTACGGATAACCCGCTTCTGGATCGCTCCCCGTCGTGGTCGCCGGATGGACGCCGTCTTGCTTTCGCAAGCCGAACCGACTCCCACGACGAATTCTCCTCGCTGACGTTGGCCTTGATCAACGCGGACGGCACTGGGCTTGTAAACCTGCCGGTCCCGGGTTACAACCCGTCGTGGTCGCCCGACGGCGACCAAATCGCCTTCGACCTACGCGCGTCAATCTGGAAGGTGCGTGTCAACGGAGAGGGTCTCGTGCGTCTCGCGGACACGTCGGCGCACGGGCGACCGCTGCGCAAGGAAGGCAATCCCACCTGGCTCCCGGCCGAGTAGCGCTACTCCTCGAGCTCGATGAGAAGCTGCCCGGCGCTGACGAGCTCGCCCTCACCCACGTGCACCGCCTTGACCACCGCCTCGTAGGGCGACACGACCGGCGTCTCCATCTTCATCGCCTCGAGCAGGAGCAGCGTCTGGCGCGGCTCGACCCGGTCGCCATCCGCGACGAGCACGCGGATGACGCTGCCCGGCATCGGCGCCGTGAGCGCGCTCTGCTCGCCGGCCGGGCCGTGCTGGTGCGCCGCCTGGTCGACGTCGGGCGGCGAGTGGGGAGGGGGCGCGGGCAGGTTGAGCCGGAACGCGCCGCGCCACGGCCCGCTGGGCTCGACAGGGGGCGCCGACAGCGGCGGGTAGTCCGTCAGAAAGGCGGTCGTCGTGCGGCCTGCCCGAACGACCGGATGCCCCACGAGCCACCGTAGGAACGGCAAGTTCGTGCGCACGCCGCGCACCTCGGTATGCGTAAGCGCTTCGCGCAGCGCTGCCAGTGCCTCGGCGCGCGTCTCCCCGTGTGCGATCAGCTTCGCGATCAGCGGGTCGTAGGCGACGCCGACCTCGTCGCCCTCCTCGATGCCGGCGTCGACGCGCACACCCTCGGGCACTCGCAGGTGCTCCACGCGGCCCGTCTGCGGCAGGAAGGTGCGCGGGTCCTCGGCGTAGAGACGCACCTCGACCGCATGACCTTGTAACAGACTGTTACTTGGCAACGGGGTGCTGTTCCTCTGGGCGATGCGCAGCTGCCACTCGACGAGGTCAAGGCCGGTGACGGCCTCCGTGACGGGATGCTCGACCTGGATGCGACCGTTGAGCTCGAGGAGATAGAAGCGCCCGGAGGGCTCGTCGAGCATGAACTCGACCGTGCCCGCGCTGCGGTAGCCCACGGCCCGCGCGAACGTGGCGGCGGCCCCCTCGAGGCGCTCCCGCAGCGGAGCCTCGACGGCAGGTGAGGGCGATTCCTCGAGCACCTTCTGGTAGCGGCGCTGGATCGAGCACTCGCGCTCGCCCAGCGTGACCACCGAGCCGGCCCCATCGGCCAGTACCTGGACCTCAACGTGTCTGGGTCGCTCGACGTACCGCTCGCAGAAGACACGGTCGTCCCCGAAGGCGGCCTCGGCCTCGCGCCGCGCGGCGGCGAGTGCCTCCTCGAGCTCGCCGGGATCGCGCACCACACGCATTCCACGCCCGCCGCCGCCCGCCGCCGCCTTGACGAGCAGGGGATAGCCGATCTCGTCGGGCTCGCCCGTCTCGACGACGGGCACACCAGCTTCGAGCGCGATGCGCTTGGCCTCGATCTTGTCGCCTCCGAGCCGCAGCGCCTCCGCCGAGGGGCCCACGAACACGAGCCCGGCAGCCTCGACGGCCGCTGCGAAAGCGGGGTTCTCGGCCAGGAACCCGTAGCCCGGATGGATTGCGTCCGCCCCCGCCTCGCGGGCGGCGCGGATGTGCTCCTCCGGGTGCAGGTAGCCGGCGATGTCGACGATCTCCGCGGCAAGGCGCGTGTGGAGCGCACCTCGGTCGTCCGGTGCAGCAACCGCCACCGTGGAGATGCCGAGCTCGCGACAAGTGCGGAAGATGCGCACGGCGATCTCGCCGCGGTTGGCCACGAGCAGCTTGCGGATCTCCACGGCGGGCAGCGTAAGCGGACCGCGCCGGCGCAGCGCTTGTGAGCGCGGTCACACCGCGTACATTCCGGCCGACCGAGCAGAGGAGGAGCGCTACCGGCGGTGGTCTAAGCGCGCCAGTTCGGTGCGCGGCGCTCGAGGAACGCCCGTAGCCCTTCCTGGCCTTCTGCGCTCGTGCGAAGGCGGGCTGCCGCTTCGGCTGTGGCATCGCCGCGCGGTCCTTCGCGGATGAGCCGCTTCGCCTCCCGCGCAGCCTGCGGCCCCGAGGTGACCAGCTCGGCGAGCACGCGCTCGACCGAAGCGTCGAGATCCCCGGACACCTCGCCGACGAGCCCGATCTGAAGAGCGGTGTCGGCCCCGAAGCGCTCGCCTGTGAGGAAGTAGCGGCGGGCGGCTGCGCCGATGCGCGGCAGCACGAATGGCGAGATGACAGCCGGGATGATGCCGAGCTTGACCTCCGAGAAGCCGAACACAGCATCCTCGGCGGCCAGAGCGATGTCTGCGCACGCCGTCAGGCCCGATCCGCCTCCGAGCGCATAACCGTGCACGCGTGCGACGACGGGCGCCGGGCAGGAGTCGACGGCTTCGAGCATGCGGTAGAGCCGTCGAGCGTCCTCGACGTTCTCCTCTAACGTCAGGTCGATCGACGACCGTTGCCACTCGACGTCGGCGCCGGCACAGAAACTCGGCCCGTCGCCGCCGAGCACTACGGTCCGGGCGTCGCCCACGTCCGCGAACGCCTCGGTCAGCTCGCGGATGGCGGTGGCATCGAAAGCGTTGCGGCGCTCGGGGCGGGCGAGCGTGACGCGCAGGACGGCCCCGTCACGTTCGACACGTAGCGTCTCCATCGCGGCTGAATATATTCGGGTCGTGCTGAGTGGAGCCCTTGCCGCAGCCGTGACCCCCCTAAAGGATGCCGGCGCGGCGCTGGACGAGGATGCGATTGGGCCATACGTCGATTTCCTCGTCGAAGGCGGTCTCGACGGCATTCTGGCGCTTGGAACGACCGGCGAGGGCATTCTCCTGTCGATCGAAGAACGGCGCCGTGTGGCCGAGCGATTCGTTGCAGTGGCGGACGGCCGCCTGGCGGTCGCCGTGCATTGCGGTGCCCAGACGACCGCGGAGACCGTTGCGCTCGCCGAGCATGCGGCAGCGAGCGGAGCGGACGCGGTGGCGGTCATCGGGCCGCCGTACTACGCGTTCGACGAGGAGGCGCTCTACCGCCACTTCGCTGCCGCGGCGCACGCCTGCGAGCCGGTGCCCTTCTATCTGTACGAGTTCCGCGCGCGCACCGGCTACTCGATTCCTGTGGCGGTGATCGACCGGCTGCGAGAGGCGGTGCCGAGCCTGCGCGGGCTCAAGGTGTCGAACGCGGACTGGGACGCGGTCGAGCCGTACCTCGCCGAGGGGCTCGACGCATTCATCGGCGCGGAGTCGCAGCTCGTGCGCGGGCTCGAAGCGGGTGCTGCAGGCGCCGTCTCCGGTCTCGCGGCCGCCTATCCCGAGCTGGTCGCGTCAGTCGTGCGCGAGCGGTCCGGCGAGCTCGCCAAGACGAGGGCTGCGATCGAGCGCTTCCCGTTCCACGCGGCCCTCAAGGTCGTGCTGGCGTGGCGCGGCCTGCCCGTGGAGGAAGCCGTGCGCGCGCCGCTGCGCACGCTAACCGGCGAGGAGCGGGAGGAGCTGCACCGTTGGCTCGCATCGTCGTAGCCGGCGCCGGCGCCATCGGCGCCAGCATCGCCTACCACCTCGCGCTGCGAGGAGCGCGCGACGTGGTGCTCGCAGAGCGCGCCACGGTGGCCGGCGGAGCCACGGGCAAGGCGATGGGCGGTGTGCGGCAGCAGTTCTCCACGGCCGCGGAGGTGCGGCTCGCGCAGGAGAGCGTTCGCCTCTTCGAGGAGCTCGGTGCGCCGCTGTTCGAGCAGGTCGGCTACCTGTTCCTCGCCACGACCAGGGAAGGGCAGGCGGAGCTCGAGCACCGCCGCGACCTCCAGCGTGCGCTGGGCGTGCCCGTGGAGGACGTCGACGCAAGTGTCCCGGGGCTCCGCACCGACGACGTGCGCGGTGCCGTGATCTGCCGCCTGGACGGCGTTGCCGATCCCGCGGGTGTCACGCACGAGCTGGTGCGCCGCGCCGCCCGCCTCGGTGTGGTGGTGCGCCAAGAGACGGACGCGCTCGGGCTGGCGAGGGACCTGCTCGTGGTCGCGTGCGGCGCAGACTCACCCGACGTTGCGGCGCAAGTCGGTGTCGAGCTGCCGATCCGGCCCCTCTGTCGCCAGCTCGTCGAGGTCGGCCCGGTGACGGGACTGCCCGGCGATCTCCCCATGACGATCGAGTGCGAGAGTGGTTTCCACTTCCGCCGGGTGGGCGCGAACCTGCGGCTCGCGATGACGGAGCCCGTCGCGCGCTGGGGGACTCGCGAATGGGTGGACGAGGAGCTCGTGGCCGACTGGCGGCGCCGGCTCGCGCATCGCTATCCGGCGGCTGCGGACACACCGGTCGTGCGCGCGTGGGCCGGCCTGTACGACATGACACCGGACGCTCATCCCATCATCGGCGAGGTCGCGGACGGCGTCTACGCGGCCTGCGGCTTCTCGGGACACGGCTTCATGCAAGCGCCGGCCGTCGGCGATTCGGTTGCCGCGGAGCTCCTCGGCGAGGAGCCGCCGGTCGACCTGTCGGCGTACCGGCCGGCCCGCTTCGCCTCAGGTGCGGTCTTTCCGGAGACCCTCGTCCTGTGATCGAGGTCGGGTGGGAGCAGGTGCGGGGTTTTCCGGCTCGAGCGCAGCGGTCTGGGGCCCCTCAACGAGTGGCTGCGGCCGCTGGCGACCGCCTGAGACTTACTCGAATGCGAGCCCGAGCCGCGAGAGCTGCTCGACGGCGAAGTCCCCTTCTACCGTGGCTTCGATGTCGAACTCCTCGCCGATGTCCGGGTCCTTGCCGATCAGCTCCCGGGCGCGGCTCGGCACATCTTGCTGAGCTGCTTGACTCGACTCCCAGAGGTAGACCGCGCCCCAGCGCTCGGTCGCCTCGTCGGAGATCCACGCCTTGAAGCGGAGGCCGGGCACCTCGGCGAAGGCGTCGACCGACTCGTCGCGCAGGTAACGGCGCAGCTCGCCGATTGTCGTTTTCGAGTCGGCGAGATTCCAGAGAACGATGCGGATCAGCACCTACTCGGGCGGCGGCAGCTTGGCCAGGAGTGCCTTGATGAGGCGCAGCACGTCCGCCTCCTCGTGGCCGAAGTCGTCGAGGTAGGACTGCAACGCCGAGCGGAGCAGGCGGAGCTCTTCGTCGGTCAGCTCGATCGTGGTCATGTGGCGGAGCCTATCCCCACTCGGGCGGCTCGTACTTGCCCTCCAGGGGCGCGCCGAACGTGATGAATTCCAGACCGTCGTCGCCGGATACGGGAACGCGAGTCGTGTCGGGATCGACGCGGATCAGGCGTCCCGGCTTCAGCTCCACGTCGTTGCCGGAGATCCGCATCACGCCCGAGCCCTTGACGACGAAGTAGACCTCTTCGAGGTTCGCCGCCGCGTGATTGTGCTCGCGGCCCTCCTGGTTGGGAGGAAAGACGAAGTAGTTGAACCCGAACGCTCGCGCGCCCAGGGCGCGCCGCGTCTTCCGCACCATGCCGCCCGGCCCCTCGCCCTCCAGCTCGCTCACGTCGATCACGTCGTATCCGGCCATAACTCCTCCTGCGCTGTCTCGAAAATCGTCACAGAACTGTGAAACTGCACCTAGACAGGGACAGTCCCTGGTCGTGTCCCGCCGAGGCATGGCGTTTGTGGCGAAAGTGTGTCGATGTCGCCGCTTCTCGGCTACCGCGGAAGACGCCTGAGCGTCGTCTCCGCGATGTGCGTCCTGCCCGATGTGCGGTCTTTACAGTGACTGTCACTGTTAGGCCTCGGCTTCGCGGAAGCAGCCGCGAGAGATGAGGAGGAAGCGACGACCAACAGCAGCGCTGAGATCTGGTCCGTTGTGTCGCGTCGTATTCTGCTCGACCGGCGTCCCTGGCTCCGCGTCTGGGCCGAGGATCTCCGGTTGCCCGACGGCAGAATCGTCGAGGACTTCTACGGCATCGAAATGCCCGACTACGCCGTGGTGGTCGCGACTACTGCCGACGGAATCCTCGTCGAGCGCAGCTACAAGCACGGGCCGGGCAGAGTCGGACTTCACCTGCCGGCGGGCTACCTCGAGCCTGGGGAGGACGCCCTCCAAGCCGCGCAGCGCGAGCTACGGGAGGAGACCGGATACGCCGCCGACACGTGGAAGG
Source organism: Gaiellaceae bacterium (assembly GCA_036824245.1). Classification (GTDB taxonomy): domain Bacteria; phylum Actinomycetota; class Thermoleophilia; order Gaiellales; family Gaiellaceae; genus JACVRM01. Next base: position 60,594 of record DAITAO010000005.1, read on the forward strand.
AGGTCGGCCGCTTCACAGTTGACGGCAACCGTGGAGCCGGCACCGCCCACATCTTTCACGCACGAGACGCGCGACGGGTTGCGCCGCCGTCTTCCCACGACCTGGAGCAGACCGAGCTCGACGTCATGCCCATGAGCGTGCTTCTTGACGCGCTCCGGCGCGGTGAGGTGGCGTTGCTCGGAACAGCCGCGGCGATCGCGCTCGTGGCGCTCGACGAAGCCGCACCCGCGAGCTAGGAGGGTTTGAGGAAACGCAGTCTGTGCCGTCGGGCCGCGCTGCTCGCCCCGATGCCGCGTCCTCGGTCGCGCCGATAGCGCTGCTATCGACGCTCCTTGCGTCCTTGCCTCGGAACGACCATCGCGCCCCGACGACGAGCGGTATTCCGCCAAACCCTCCTGGCCCTACATCCGAAAGACGCCGAACGTCGTCTCCGGGATGGGCGCGTTCAGCGCGGCCGAGATGCCGAGCGCCAGCACCCGGCGCGTGTCCAGCGGGTCGATGATCGCGTCGTCCCAGAGCCGCGCCGTCGAGTAGTACGGGTTGCCCTCCGCCTCGTACTTGTCGCGGATCTCGTCCGGGTCGGCGTCGCCCACCATCGTGAGAACCGTCGCCGCCTGCTCGCCGCCCATTACCGAGATGCGCGCGTTCGGCCACATCCAGAGTTGCCGCGGCTCGTACGCGCGTCCGCACATGCCGTAGTTGCCCGCCCCGAACGAGCCGCCGATCACCACGGTGAACTTGGGCACGTCTGCGCACGCGACCGCCATCACCAGCTTGGCGCCGTCGCGCGCGATGCCGCCCGCCTCGTACTCGACTCCGACCATGAAACCGGTGATGTTCTGGAGGAAGACGAGCGGAATCTTCCGCTTGCAGCACAGCTCGATGAAGTGCGCCCCTTTCTGGGCCGACTCGGCGAACAGGACGCCGTTGTTCGCCAGGATCCCGACCGGGTACCCCTCGATGCGGGCGAAGCCGCACACGAGCGTCTCGCCGTAGAGCGTCTTGAACTCGTCGAAGCGCGACCCGTCCACGATGCGCGCGATCGCCTCGCGTGGGTCGAACGGCTGCCGGTGGTCCTCCGGGATGAGCCCGTAGAGGTCCTGCGGATCGGTCACCGGCAGCTCGGGCTCCGCCACGTCCCACGGCACGTGCTTGCGCCGGTGCAGGTTGCGCACGATCTGGCGCACGAGCGCGAGCGCATGGTCGTCGGAGGTCGCGTAGTGGTCGGCGACGCCGGAACGCCGCGCGTGCACGTCGGCGCCGCCCAGCTCCTCGGCCGACACCTCTTGTCCGGTAGCCGCCTTCACAAGCGGAGGCCCGCCGATGAAGATCGTGCCGGTGCCGCGGACGATGATCGTCTCGTCGCTCATCGCCGGCACGTAGGCGCCACCCGCAGTGCACGAGCCCATGACGGCCGCGATCTGGGGGATGCCCCGCGCGGACAGGCGTGCCTGGTTGAAGAAGATGCGCCCGAAGTGGTCGCGGTCGGGGAAGACCTCGGCCTGAAGCGGCAGGAACGCGCCGCCCGAGTCGACCAGGTAGATGCAGGGCAGCGAATTCTGGGCCGCGATCTCCTGCGCCCGGAGGTGCTTCTTGACGGTGAGCGGGAAGTAGGAGCCGCCCTTGACCGTGGCATCGTTGGCGACGATCACGCATTCCTGTCCCTCGACGACGCCGACGCCGGTCACGATGCCGCCCGACGGCGCCTGGCCCTCGTACATGTCCCAGGCAGCCAGGGCGGATAGCTCCAGGAATGCTCCGTCCGGATCGACGAGCCGATCGATGCGCTCGCGGGCCGTCAGCTTGCCGCGAGAGCGGTGGCGCTCGACCGCTCGCTCGCCGCCGCCTGCAGCCACCTGCGCGGTGCGCTCGCGCAACTCCGCCACCAGCGCCGCCATGCGCTCGTGACGGCGCACAAAGCTCTCGGAGCTGCGCTCGGCCTGGGAGCTGAGGACCGCCATCGCGGTGAGCCTAGCGTCGCGACGCAATCGGCACACATCCGGCACAGACCCGCTTCGGTGCCTGGCACCCGGTCGGATCTGCTACGACACTGCCCGTGCCCGATCCCAGTCTCTACGGCTTGTTCGTGCTCGCTGCACTCGCGCTGTTGCTCATACCCGGGCCGGCCGTGCTGTACATCGTCGCGCAGAGCGTGGAGGGCGGCAGGAGGGCCGGTCTCGTGTCGCTGCTCGGAATCCACTGCGGGTCGCTCGTCCACGTGGCGGCAGCGGTGGTGGGACTGTCGTCGTTGCTCGTCTCGTCCGCCCGGGCCTTCGAGATCGTCAAGTACGCGGGCGCCGCCTACCTGATCTTCCTGGGCCTGCGGACGCTTCTCGCCCGTCCCGCGGCAGCGGGCGGCCTGCCGCCGGAGCAGGAGTTGAGGAAGCGGTTCCTGCGCGGCATCGTCGTCAACGTGCTCAACCCGAAGACCGCCGTCTTCTTCCTCGCCTTTCTGCCGCAGTTCGTGGACCCCGACGCGGGGGCAGCGGCGCTGCAGATGGCCGTTCTCGGGCTGACCTTCATAGCCCTGGGCCTGGTAAGTGACGGCCTCTACGCGCTGCTCGCCGGGACGATCGCGCAGCGGCTGCGCCGCTCCGGGCGCGCCTCGTCCGCGGGCCGCTATGCATCGGGGGGCATCCTCGTAGGCCTGGGCATCACCGCCGCCCTCGCCGGCCACAAGACGAAGAACAGCTGATCGTGCCGCCGCTGGTCGCTCTCGACGAGGCACTCGAGCGAGTGCTCGAACGTGTCCGCCCCCTGTCCGCCGAGGACGTGGATCTCGAGGAAGCGGCGGGACGCGTCCTTGCGGAGCCGGCCCGCGCCCTCGTCGACCTGCCGCCTTTCGACAGCTCAGCGATGGACGGGTACGCGCTTCGGGCACGGGATACGCCGGGCTCGCTGCCGGTCGTCGCGCGTATCGCCGCCGGCAGCCCGGCGCCACGCCCACTGGAGCCTGGCGAAGCCATGGCGATCGCAACGGGCGGCGCCGTGCCCGAGGGTGCTGACGCGGTGGTCCCTATCGAGGTCGTCTCCGAGGAGGACGGCACGCTGCAAGTCCCGGACGCCGCCGCGCCGGGAGCGCACGTACGCCCGCGCGGCGGCGACGTCCACCAGGGCGCTGTCGTGGTCGAGGCCGGGATGCGACTCGGCGCTGCGCAGATCGGTGCGATCGCGGCTGCCGGCGGGCCGCGCGCACGGGTGGCGCGGCGTCCGCGGGTCGCCGTGCTCGCAACCGGCACCGAGCTGCGGGCTCCGGGGTCAGCGCTCGAGCCGGGAGAGATCTACGACGCGAACGGCGTGATGCTCGTCACGCAGGCCGTCTCTGCGGGCGCCCGCGCCGAGCGATTGGCGCCCGTAGCGGACGATGCGGCGGCGCATCGCGAGGCCCTACGACGCGCGCTGGAGCATGATGTGGTGGTCTCGTCGGGCGGCGTCTCGGTTGGTCCGCACGACCTCGTGCGCTCGGTCGGTGCGGAGCTCGGCGTCGAGGAGGTCTTCTGGGGCGTGGCTGTCAAGCCGGGCAAGCCCCTCTGGTTCGGCGTGCGCGGAGACACTCTGGTCTTCGGGCTCCCCGGGAACCCGGTCTCTTCGCTCGTGTCGTTCGAGCTGTTCGTCCGGCCCGCTCTGCTGGCCCTCCAGGGCGCCTCGGCGCCGCGCCCGCCCTTCTCGGTCGGTGAGCTCGTCCGCTCGGTGCGTCGTAACGCGGGGCGTGACCAGCTCGTGCGCGCACGGGCATCGTTGGTCGACGGCCGCGTGGCGCTCGAACCGCTGGCGGGGCAGGACTCGCACATGATCGCGAGGGCCGCCGAGGCGGATGCGCTGGCGCTCGTGCCGCGTGGCGAGGGCGATCTCGCGCCCGGAGAGCGTGTGGCGTACCTTCGGCTCTAGGCTAACGAGGGAGCTGCCGGAACGTGTTGAAGGCCGGCTTCCGCTTGCCGGAGGCAGTCATTAGGCCGGACTGCCAGCCCCCGAGCGCTTGCTGGTCGCGCAGCAGGAACCAGAGCATCATGTCGATGCGGGGGTGTCTGCGGGCGATTTGATGCGCCTGGCGCAGGTACTGCGCCTGCTTGCTGTACGTGACTCCGAACAGGCGGTCGGGCGGCCGCGTCTGGTAGCCGTATTCCGTGATCCAAAGGCGCTTGCGCCCATAGAGGCGGGTCAGCTCCGTGACGAGCTCGTCGATATTGCCGAGCACGACCGGCGGTGAGATACGTCCCCGCTTGCCCCTGTTCACCTTCGGCTTCGACGCCGGCGTCTCGCTCGGCTTCCCGTAGTACGGATGATGGGCGTACGCGTCGAAGCGCCTGAGTCCCGCCCGCTTGAGCCCCTTCAGGAACGGAATCGGCCCGATCGAGCCGCGTGCCTGGCCGGCGATGTTGTTCCCGCGCGGCCCGGTGACACCGCAGGCGACCTTCTCGCCGCGCAGGAGCGTCGCATGGACGCCCTCGTAGACGGCGCCACAGATGCGGGCGTAGTTGAGTGGGCTTCGACCCACCCAGCGGCGCGCCTTTCCCTTTCCGGTCCGCACGAACTGCGGGTAGAGGAAGATCGGGTTGTTCGGCTCGTTCCACGCCAGCCAGTGCCGCACCGCCGGAAGTGCTTCGTCCGTCGTGTCCGGGTTTCCGTCGTCCGGCACGAAGCTGCCGCTGTAGCGCTTGGCGGCCGCGTAGGCGAAGTTACGCAGGTCGCGTGCTCGTGTCGGCGCGCGGTTCCACGGCTTGCCACCGTTGGCCCAGCTTGGCGTGCCGAATATCGAGAAGACGACTTTGATGTTGTGCTCGGCCGCATCGCGCACCAGTCGGTCGTAGACCGTCCAGTTGTACGCAGCGCTGGCCGGGTCGGTCGGCTTCTGCGGGCGGCGTTTGGCGACGCCCGCGCGGCCGCCCCAGTAAAGGTTCGTGCGGATCACCTGGACTCGCAAAGTCTTGAGCACCGGGAAGGAGCGATCCGGGTTGCCGAGCGTCTCGGCCTCGTCGAACAGGCCGAGCATCATGCGGCCCGCGCCGTCGGCGCCTGCGGGCACGAGCGCACCCAGCGCGGCGACGAGCGTGATGAGAACAGCGACTCTTTTCATGGCTCCTCGGACGGTCAGACGGCGTCCCTTCCCGCGTTGTTGCTTCCTCTAACCTGGATTTACAGACTCTGAACAGCGCCTCGCGCACGCGCGCGTAACTGTCGTCGTTCGCTCGAGCGATGCAGCACTTTCAGGCGATCGCCCGCTCGAGTGCAGGCGGGAAACGTTCCAGCACCCAGTCTGGGCCGAGCGCGGAGCGGACGTAGGGGCGGCCGTCCACCAGTGCGAAATCCTGTCGTCGCGGGTCCATCGGGAGCCTCGCCTCGATCGGGTAGTAGCGGTTGTGCCTGTCGATGAGGTCGTTGACTTCGCGGAAGTCCCACGACGCTGCGACCGCCCTCCACGCCAGTGCGAACCGCTCGGCGTGGCCGGGGGACGCCCGCGCCAGCGCCTGCCAGGCCGCGCCGAGCGCGGAAATGTGCCGTTCCGTGTGATCCTCGATCGCCCGTAGGCGGGCCATGTACGGAAGCGGGCCGCCCAGAGCGGCCAGATAGCCCTCGAGCGTCGGCGGCCCCAAACGCGGCCGCCTTGGGAGCGGCCGGCCGCGGAGCGGGCTGCGGGCAGCGCCACGCTCGAGCGTGAGCCGCTCGGCGCGCTGGTGCGGAGTTTCAGGCCGTTCAAGGCCCACGGCGACATTGTCCCGGCTCACGCCAAGTGTCCCCTGCGGAGAGGTCCGAAAGAGCGACTAGCGAGATCCTTCCACCGTGCTTAACCTTCCCTAGTGTTTGCATGCTAGACAACAACTGCACCCACGAAGGGAGGGACGGATGCGAAGTCTGAAGCGCCCCGTAGCTCAGCGCGGATCGATGCGGTCGACTGCGTTCGCGACACTCGCCGGGCTAGTGCTCGGCACGGCGATCGGCGCCACGCTGCTGCTCTGGCCGAGCGGGCGCGCCACCGGCAGCGCCAACGCACGCCCGAGCGCCGATCCGGCCCGGCTACATCGACGCGACCCACGTGCCGCCGCTGTTGACGGTGGCCGGTGAGGTCACGCGACTGAGCTATGACGTGTACTGCCCGGCGCCCGGCGGCACAGAGAGCGGCGCACCCTGTGACGCAGCCGGGACGGCATACGTGAGAGCCGGTGACACGGGTGCGTTCCAGCCGCTCACGCTATCCCGGGACCCAACGGCGGCGGAGGGCCGCTACGGCGCCCGTGTGCCGTCCGCGCTGGCCGAGGCACCTGCGGGCTTCTCGTACTACGCGGTCGTTCGCAACCGTGCCACGGGAGCGACCCTCACCGTCCCTGCCGGAGGAGCGTCCGCTCCGCAGCGGAGCTTGCCTCTCCGCGCTCCGGTCGAGGTCGACCTCGGTGCGCATCTCTTCGGGCACGGCCGCGCCCCGGACGAGCGCGTGTTCACCGCGGCGTGGGGCGACGGCCCCACTGAGGCCGGCCTGGAAGGTGGCCCTGAGACGCAGGCAATCGGACCGTCTGCCTTCGACGTGGACGGCCGCGGATCCGTGACCGTGCTCGACCAGGTGCATCGCCGGGTGCTTCGGGTGGAGCCCGGCACGCACGCGGCGACTGCGACGCCGCTTGGCGTGAACGGGACGCTTGCCGATCTCGCTGTCGACCGAGACGGAACGCTGTGGGTGCTCGAGACCGCTGGGCCCGGCGGGCCTCTCTTGCGCGCATTCGACTCCCACGAGGGCGAAGCTCGCGGGGCCGTTCCACTCGCCGAGCGCACGGCCGCGCAGCTGCGTCTCGGGCCGGAAGGGCCGATCGTCAAGCAGTACCCGTCCGAGCAGTGGCTGCCGGCGACCGCGGGCGCACGTTCGCTTGCCCGTCGAGCGCAGTCCACCCGCGGCGAGTCGGCCGTCCCGCTCGAGGACGGCCGCCGCGTCGCCGTACTGCGCGTGGCCGACGAGGTCAGGGTCGCGCTGATCGCCGATCAGGATGTGAGACGCGCGTGGCGGATCCGCAGCGCGACGCCGCTGGCCGAGGTCCAGCTCGCCGAGCCGCTGGGTGAGCGGCTGGTGGTCGTCGTTCGCGTGTTCACGCAGTCGCGGGACGAGTTCGTCGCGCTGGTGCTCGACCGCAGCGGCGTCGCGTCACGCTTCGCGCTCGACACGGCCGACTGGGCCGAGACGGCACCCCTCTCGCGCTTCCGGCTCGCCGGGGGCGCGCTCTACCAGCTCGGCTCGACGCCGAAGAGTGTGCGCGTCGACCGCTTCGACCTGGAGGTGAACTGATGTCGAGCACGAGAACGCACCTTTCGGCCACGGCGGCCTTCGGCGCGGCCTTCATCCTGGCGCTTGCCGTAGCGAGCGTGGCCCGCGCGTACCACACGAACTTCGTCGGCAACTACTGCAACTACAACGCGCCGCAGTACACGTCGTACTTCACGCGCGACGGATCGCTGACGGTCGCCGGGTACGCGCGGTTCGAGGGTTACCAGTGGGGCGGCGGCTGCTGGAACGACAACAACGTCGACGACGCTGCGGGCGACCCGCCTCAGGATCCGAATACGCGCGGCGAGGGTGGGGACTGCTCGGGCTTCACCTTCAAGGTCTGGCGGGAGTCGCTGGACACTGCCAACAAGGAGGCGTGGCAGTGGAACAAGCTGCGCTTCGTGCACGGTCCGTACACCTCCTACGACTTCAAGGTTGGCGCCGGTGCTCCAAACGTGCCCTACGCGAAGAGCGGTCTCATCCGCATGGACGCGCTCGCGTCCGCCAACCACATCGGGATGATCTACGCGCGGAACGCAGACGGAAGCGACCAGATCGTCGAGGCGAAGGGCGAGGCCTACGGGACGAACATCTGGACCCGGACCTACCGCGGTAACTCCGACTACGGGGGCGTGAGGCGACTCGGGTGGAGCGCGTAGCCAGAATCTGCGGGCAGCGGCCTACGCGTACCGTCCGCACCGGCTGCTCGATCCTCGTCGCCGCGGTGGCTGTATGCGCCGCGTGTGGCGGGGACGGCGGCGGCGTGCCCGAAACGCTCGTGGACGAGACGCGGCCGCCGGCGCTACCGGCCCAGCTCGACCTTGACGACGCGGTCATGACGTCTACACACGTCCTGCCGGGCAATGCGAGCGAGGCGGCCGGCTGTGTGGCCGACGTCGATGCCCGAGTGCCGGAGCGCATCGTGGAGCGGGTCGGAGTCGTGGGGCGCTCGCTTACCTTCCGCGCTCGGGGCATACCTCGGCTGTACTCGTGCAACGCGAGCGCGGGAGCGCGTGAGCCGCGTGGCGAATGGTGCAACGTTGCGGTCGGCAGGGTGCGGGGCGGGCACCTGACCGACGCGCGTCTCTCGGTAGCCAACTGCGTCGACCGCGACGGATCGGCGGTCGCCTCTGCCTGGCTGGAACCGCTGCCAGCTGCCCGCTGGCTGGCGCTGGAGCAAGACGGCTACATGGAGATCTACGAAACCGGTGCCGGCCTTCCTGTGCGTGTTGCGACGAATCGCAGGGTCGGTGAGGACGGCTCATCGCTACGGGTGCGGCTGGCGCAGTACGCCGCGGACGGCTCGAAGCTCGACCAGGGCGAGTACGAGCTGCGGGTGGCCGGGTGAAGGCGTTCCTCGTGTCCGGTGCCGTCGCCCTCGTGGCTGCGACGTCGGCGTACGCACACTTCGAGACCGGTCGCTTCACGCATTCCAGGTGCGCTGGAACCGCCGAGTCGCGCGTCGATCCGATCAATGTCGTCTTCTGGGACTGGGCGACCTGGGATCGCGCTGCTGACCAGCTCGCGGCGCACGCCGGCTGGACGAACGCGAGTGGCTCGGAGCAGTTTTTCTTCGACCACGGAAGCTGCCACGCGATGAGCGGGCAGCGCGCCAGCGGCGGAGCCTCTTCGACTCGTTTCCACATTCGCGTGCACCCGGTCCACTGGGATTCCCAGCTCGGCTGGACGGCGGTCGGCGACGCGCATCACGAAGATCTCGTGTTTCCCTGCGGACATGCGGTGGACGCGAACGGGCCGGCAGGCAGCGGCTTCGACCAGGGACGCAGAGAGCTGCGCGCGCGGATGGAACAGGGCGGCCACGGATGGCGCAGCGAATGGTGGGGGAACACGGCCAACTTCCGCCAGTGCGACGGCGACTATGCCGGGAGTGACGGCTACACGGTGTTCGTCCGCGTGCACGAGGCTGCCGATCGGTGAGCAAGGCGACGATCGTGTTGCCGGCGGCGGGCTCGGTCGTCGTGGTCGCTGCGCTGGTCGCCGCGAGCGCCATGGGCCTGGGTGCCGTCGGCCAGGCGGATCAGGCGTCGCCGAGGAGCACATTCAGCGTCGAACGAGCCCGCGAGCTGACGGAGTTCCCGGTCTACAGCGCCGGCCGGTCTGTCGACGGACTGCCACTAGTGGCAGTCCTGCGTCGCACGGACTCCGCCGCCGACTACGTGTCGTTCGTGTACGGCGACTGCACCGCGACACCCGAGTCGGGTTGCGCTCCGCCGGTCGAGATCCAGTCCTGGCCGTCGTGCATCCGCAACCGCTCGTTGTACGGACGTTCCGGGCCTGCACTCGAGCCCACCATGGTGCGCGGTGTTCCGGCTGCCCTTGTCGGCCGACGCGAGTGGCTCGAGCTCCAGACCGGCCGCGCGACCATAGTCGTATTCGCGGCGTCGCCGGAGCGAATGCTCCGCGTCGCGAACCGTTTGCGGGGCGTCAACGTCGCCGTGGGAGACGGGCCGCTGCCAAGACCGGCCGACGGCGCCGTGGAGGGCTCCCTGCAGTGCAGATAGGCAAGCAGAGGTGTCGGCGTCGCTCTTCCTAGGGCGCTGCGAAGTCGCCGGCCAGCTCAATTGGCACGCGAAACGCTTCTTCGGCGCTGCCGTCCGCGAGTGTGCGCATGAGGCGCTGGACGTTCGGTAGGCACAGGAGCTCGGGAACCTCGAGGCCGGTCGCAGCTCGCGCCTCGTCTGCCGAGAGGATCGCGAACTTCTGGGCACCGCGCCAGGTGGACGGACGCATGGACGGGATTTCGACAAGGCGCACCCGTCACTGCATCCCTCGGTCCGAAGGATGCGCTACTACGCTGATCCGCCGCTGCGAAGACCGCAGCCGATTGGTCAGCGCCCTGGGTCGTCGGGCCCTCCGGGGCCCAGGAGTTCAGGGGTATCCGTCTCGGCGTAACTAGTGCTGACTCGGCTGGTCGTGGCCGGGCACGGTGATCGCCTGCCAGGGCGGCGCGCGTGCAGTGTCGTACGCGTCGAGGGGTGTGCGGACGATCCGCCGGCACCGGAGATCGGTGCACTCGCAAAGCAGCGGTATCGGAGCGTCGTACTCCAGCTCGCGCGCCTTGGCGACGATGCGCTCGTTGGCCGCTACGAACGGGTTGTCCTCGGTCGACGCCATGCGTATGTGTGCCCGCCGGTCGCGCGCTGACACGCTGAATAGTCAGCGAACTGGTAGCTAGGACGCGTTACGCCTCGGCACTGTCGCCGTCGCGAGGGTCGAGGCGCGCGGATTCGTCCGCTGCGCGCTCGATCTTCTCGACGATCCAGAAGTCGTCCGTGCGTTCGATGACGTGCTCCGCCTCCGGAAATACGTGCCCTTTGCCGGAAACGACGAGGAACTGCGTCGGGTTCGCTCGCAGGCTCTCGTAGCGCGAGATCTCCATCGAGACGCGCTCGGTGCAGTCAGTGTTGGCGCATTCGCAGACGAACGAGGGCAGCTCCCGTGTCTCCCTGAATGTCTGGGTGAGCTCCTCAATCCGCTCGTTGACCTCACGGAAAACAGACTGGTTGTGGGCCAGGCGACGCTGCCGATCACCAAGCGAAGCGGTAGTTGACATCAAGAACCTCCGGGCTAGGGGAGCAAGACCGCCGAGGAGGTCTCTCGAATCCGCCAATCTGGCAAGACGAGCAAGGGAGAGCGCGAGTGGCACCCTCGGACAGCATGATCGTAGCTTCCCGCCCGCGCCGAGGCCAGAACTAGCCCTGTAGGCGGCCCGTGCCACCGGCTGGTGACGCGCACGGGCGCTTCGAAATCGGATCTCGCACTGACAAGCCCAGCACGGACGCCATGCGGTTCACCAGTGCGCGGCATTTCTCCGCGAGGCCACGATGCGCCGGCGGGAACCGACCGGCTCAGGACCTGGCGTCCCGCATCAGCGCACGTCGGCGACCATCCACGAGCTGATGGGATCGGCCTGCTCGCGGAGTTGCCGGACGAGCGGCTCAACTTGTGCGAATGTCAACTGAGTCGTACCATCGGTGTCCCCTCGTGATCCCTTCTGGGAGGGTTAGGGATGTCCCTGCGGTACGAGGTTGTTTCGAGTCCCGGTTCAGCGCGACCGGCCTGGGTCCGCGCACGGGCTCGGTGCGCCGTGGCACCGGCCCTCGCATGCCTCGCCTTTGCCGGCATCAGCGGTCCTTCCGCGCACGCGGCGCCACCACGTCCGAAACCCGCGCCACAGACGCTGTGGAATACGTTCCCGCTCAATCCAACGGCCGAGGGACTGACCGGACCGGCGGGGCCTCGAGCCGGCCGGGCGAGCTCGCCCGCGCCAACGCCGCGCAGAGCCGAGGCAGTCTCTTCTACGCCAGCGGCGCCTCTAGGTGAGACTTCTTCCGCGAGATCGCGATCGATCCTCGTTCTCGCCGCGCTTCTCGCCGGGCTCGGGGGTTTCGCGCTGCTCGCACTCGTGAGGCTGGCGTCGGCGACGCTGTCGTCCGGAGCCGGCCACCCCCGGCGGCACCTGCTTCTACATGGCCCCGCGGCTGCCGGCATTGCATTCGGCGCGCGAGCAGGTCATCTCCTGGACATCCGCCTTCCGTCATTCGGAGGCACAAGGCTTGATCCACGAGGGCTCGTCGGTCGGCTCGGCCACTCAGCCGGCGTACTCGCGGCCGCTCTGGCCGGATCAGCTCCTGTGCTCGTACGAGTCCTCCGCCTCGTCGCACGCCGGACGTGGAGGATGGTCCGGTCGTTCACGGTCCTGGCCGCCTTAGCTGCGGTCGCGTTCGGCCTCACGGCGGGCTACCTCGTCTCCAGTTACGTCGAGTCTTCCGCCGGAACGCGAGCAAACATCGTCTTAGTCGCGCTTCTTGCCGGGCTTGGCGTCGTCGCGCTCGTCGCGCTTGTGAGGCTCGTGTCGCCGCAGCTGTCGTCCGGATTCGGCGACCCGCGGCGGCTCCTCGCACCGTTTCTGCAGAGCGCTGCGGCTTTCGGCACTGCGCTCGACGCACAAGCGGGACGCGTCAGACTTCCGTCGTTCGGAGGCACGAGGCTTGATCCGGGACGCCTCATCGGAGGCCTCGCCGACGCAGCAGGCCGCCTCGCGGCCGCCCTCACTGGGTCCGCCCGCCTGCTCGCACAGGTCATGCGGCACGTCGCACGCCGGGTCCGGTCGTTCACGGTCCTGGCCGCCTTAGCTGCGGTCGCGTTCGGCCTCACGGCGGGCTACCTCGTCTCCAGTTACGTCGAGTCTTCCGCCGGAACGCGAGCAAACATCGTCTTAGTCGCGCTTCTTGCCGGGCTTGGCGTCGTCGCGCTCGTCGCGCTTGTGAGGCTCGTGTCGCCGCAGCTGTCGTCCGGATTCGGCGACCCGCGGCGGCTCCTCGCACCGTTTCTGCAGAGCGCTGCGGCTTTCGGCACTGCGCTCGACGCACAAGCGGGACGCGTCAGACTTCCGTCGTTCGGAGGCACGAGGCTTGATCCGGGACGCCTCATCGGAGGCCTCGCCGACGCAGCAGGCCGCCTCGCGGCCGCCCTCACTGGGTCCGCCCGCCTGCTCGCACAGGTCATGCGGCACGTCGCACGCCGGACCTGGATTGTCGTCTGGTCGTTTGCGGCCCTGGCCGTGCTCGTTGCCGCCGGCTTCGGCGCCATCGTGACCTATCTCGTCTCCAGATATGTCGAGTAGCGCCGTGAGCTACGGCTCTCCAGACCGGGGATCTCAGCGCCCAGCCGGCATCGCGCATCCCCTTTCGTTCCCGTCTCGGCTCCGGTGGAAGGAGGCCTCCGATGTCCGATCGTTCGTGCAGTGAGCTGCGACACGCCGGCGTCGCCGATGCTGACGGTCCTGGCATGCAGGGGCGCAGGTCGCGCGCGGAGTTCGTCCGACGAGCCGTCGTGCCCGGAGCCGTTCTCACGGCAGGCGGGCTACTGATCGCAGGGCTCCCGAGGCTCGCTGCCTCGGCACCGTCGCCCGCCCAGGACGTGCGCGTCTTGAACTTGGTCCTCCTGCTGGAGTACCTGGAGGCGGCGTTCTACAAGGAGGCTCGCGCGAGAGACGCGTTGAGGGGCGAGCTACGCCAGTTCGCGAGGGTCGTGGGAACCCACGAGCAACAGCACGTCGCCTTCCTGAAGAAGACGCTAGGGAAGAAGGCCCGCAGGGAGCCGCGGTTCGAGTTCGGTGAGGCGACGACCGATCCTGACAGGTTCCTGGCGGCCGCCGTTGCACTCGAGGACACGAGCGTGGCGGCCTACAACGGCCAGGCGACAAATCTGACGAAAGGCGCGCTCGCTGCGGCCGCGAGGATCGTCTCGGTTGAGGCTCGACACGCCGCCTGGATCCGAGCCATCGCCGGCAAGCTCCCGGCAGCCGACGCGACGGACCCACCGAAGACCCAAGCTCAGGTCATGGCGGCGCTGAAGAAGACCGGCTTTCTCACCTCCTAGCGATGCGGCATTCGATGAGTCGGGGCTGCAAGGCGACCAGAGACGAGAGGGGGGCAGAGGTCATGTCTGACCTCACCGTTGAAGAGCTCGATCAGGACGGCGCGATTTGCGAGGCACTGGCTCGAGTCACCGGAGACTCGCGCGCCGAATTCCTCCGCAAGGCGACCGTTGGGGGCGCCGCCCTGCTCGGCGCCCTGGCGATGCCACCCGCAGGCGACAGCGCATCTCGGAACGACGTCGACATCCTCAACTATGCGCTCACGCTCGAGTATCTCCAGGCTTCGTTCTACACAGAGACGGAGCGGATCGGTGCGCTGAGGGGCAAAGCGGTGGAAGCGACGCGGGTGGTGGGCGCCGTCGAGCGTGCACACGTGAAGGCGCTTCGGGCAACGCTCGGCAGGGCTGCCGTGAAGCGGCCGAGATTCAACTTTCGAGGCACGACCGAGGACGAGTCGAAGTTCCTGAAAACCGCCGTTGCCTTCGAGGATCTCGCCGTCGCCGCCTACAAAGCCCAGGCACCGCTCATCGATTCCAAGGCCGTTCTCGCAGTTGCGATCTCAATCCATTCGGTCGAAGCGCGGCATGCGGCCTGGATGCGCCGACTCTTCGAGATCGTGCCGGCGGCTCACGCGTTCGATGACGCGCTCTCGAAACCGGAGGTCTCGAGGATCGTCGCGTCGACCCGCTTTATCGCCTCCACCCGCGGGACCGTTCGGCAGGGAAGACCGAGATTCACAGGCTGATCATGGGCGCGCGTTCGCGGCGGCGCAGCGGTCTCGCCGGCGCCGTGGCCCTCGCTTGTGTCGTCGTGTTCGCTGCGCTCCTCGCAGTCCGGCTCACGTCGTCATCGTCCGCGTCGGCCGCGCGGCAGACCGCTCTCGAAGCAGCGGCCCTTCCGGCGCCGGCCCGTCCTGCATTCGTCGTGCCCGCGCCGAGACGGCTGACGCCCTCACGCGCGGCCGCCCATTGGGCGCCGGTGATCCGAGCCGTGCCGGTCCGGATCGCACCCGATTCTGATGCGAGAGTGATCGCTTCGCTCGCCACTCGTACGCCCGAACGAACGACAAACGTCGTCGCCATCGCCGGAAGGGCGACGGACAAGCTCGGACGGCTCTGGATCGCCGTGCGCGTACCCGCACTACCCACGAACTCAACCGGCTGGGTGCTGCGGCGTGCGCTCGGCGCGTACAGCTTCGTCCGCACACGCCTTGTGGTTGACGTCGAGAGGCTCACGGCCACACTGTTCGATGACGGCCGCCCCGTATTCCGTGCGCGCATCGGCGTCGGCAGACCTTCGTCACCCACACCGACGGGCGCGTTTTACATCCGCAGCAAGCTGATCAGCTTCCGGAGCGACTTCTACGGGCCGCTGGCGTTCGGCACGAGCGCCCGGTCGCCCGTCCTCACGGACTGGCCGGACGGCGGCTTCATCGGAATTCACGGGACCGATCACCCCGAGCTCCTGCCCGGGCGTGTCTCACATGGCTGCGTGCGCATGCGCAACGACGACATTCTCGAGCTGGGCCGGCTGATGCCTGTCGGGACTCCAGTGCTGATCCGCTGAGCGTTCCGCAACGCGGTGGCCCTCTCGTTGAGCGCGGACAGCAGATGCACCGGGCGTCTCGTCTCCTTGACCACCCGTTCGGAGAGGAGCAGGATAGGCGCAGCTCGAGTAGTGGTCCCTCCCCTCACAGAGGAGCAAGCTCTCGAGCAACTGCGGCGGGAGCCGACAGGACTGCGGCAGTCG
>DAITAO010000092.1:0-11796 GCA_036824245.1 Gaiellaceae bacterium
TACTAAGCCGCGACGCGGTCAGCTACTCGGGATGCTTGTCGATGTACGCCGCGGCGAACGGACAGCGGACCGTCATCGTCAGACCTCGTGCTCGGACGTCGTCCAGGGCCCCTTGAGCCCGCGCTTCCAGTCAGCGCCCGCATGATCCCGCGGCCAGACGCTCGACCAGACCGCCTTCGGGCCAGGATCGATAGTCGGCACGGCGCAACACCTTCCGGCAGCCGAGCACACGTGCGCTGATGCCCGAGGGATCGACAGGGGCGCCGGTCGCACCAGCGCGCGACGCGTGTACCTGACAACGTTGATCGCGTTTGTCGCCAGGTTCGAGAGGAGGTCGCGCCGACATGTCCACCGTTTCTGCTCATCCCGTTCGCGTCGAGGGGAAACTCGATCCGCAGGTCAGCCGCTGGCTCTGGCTGGTGAAGTGGCTGCTCGCGATCCCGCACTTCATCGTGCTCTTCTTCCTTTTCATCGCGTTCTTCGTGCTGACGATCGTCGCCTTCTTCGCGATCCTCTTCACCGGGCGGTACCCGCGCTCGATCTTCGACTTCAACGTCGGCGTGCTGCGCTGGGGGTGGCGGGTCGCCTTCTACTCCTACGCCGCCCTTGGCACCGACCGTTATCCGCCTTTCACCCTCGCGCCGGTGCCCGATTACCCGGCGAGCGTCGAGGTGCCCTACCCGGAGGAGCTGTCACGTGGGCTCGTGCTCGTGAAGTGGTGGCTGCTCACGATTCCGCACTACCTCATCCTGGGCGTCCTCCTCGGCGCGGGCGGGTTCGCCTGGAAGGGAGGCTGGAACGGTGACGGCGACGAGTGGCGGGGCGGCGGCGATCCCGGCCTGATCATGCTGCTCGTCCTGATCGCCGCGGTCGCGCTGCTCTTCACGACGCGGTACCCGCGGGGGATCTTCGACTTCGTCATGGGACTGGACCGGTGGGTGCTACGCGTCATCGGGTATGCCGCCCTGATGACGGACGTCTATCCGCCTTTCCGGCTCGACCAGGGAGGGGAGGAGGGCGTCGCCCCCGCACCCGAAGGCGCGCCGCCGGCGACCACGTCCTAGCGGCGATGCCGGAGGAAGGCGTAACCCTCTCGGGCCGCCGGCATGCCGTCAGAGTGAACGCGATTAGAAATCAGCCACCGAAAGGAGGCATACCGTGACGCTGATCTGGTTCGTCGTCTGGCTGATCGCCAACAACATCGGCGACCGTGAGCCGCTGACGTTCGATCCCGTCAACTGGTGGGCGGGGGCGCTGCTCCTCGCCGGCGCGGTCGACCTGAGCGGGCACCACGCGACCGGGCTGAAGTCCTAAGGAACACTCGGGGGTCCGGTGGTGTAGGTGCGGAAGTGCAACAGTCGCGGGCGCGGTGGCGGGAACAGCGATGAAGCACTTCCCGCTGTTGGTGGTCTCTCTTTTGCTCGCCTGCGGCGGCCAGCGAGGTGCACAGCCTCCGCTGCTCGCACCGGCAGGCGTATCGCCCTTCGATGTCGGCGACGCGTCGCCACGATCCGACACGACTGACGTAGCCTCCGGTCGTGCACAGGCTCACCAAGGCGCAGGCCCGGCGCATCGCGGTGCGCGCGCAGCTGCTCCACGCACCCCGGCCGACCGAGCTGCTCACGGTCGTGCAGCAGCTGACCCTGCTGCAGATCGACCCGACCGCGGCCATCGCGCCCAGCGCGGACCTGGTCGCCTGGAGCCGCCTCGGCTCGGCGTACCAGCCCGCCCACCTCCAGCAGGCCCTGGAGCAGGACCGCACGCTGTTCGAGCACAACGCGCTGGTGAGGCCGATGAGCGACCTGGGCCTGTACCTCGCCGGCGCGGCCGAGTGGCCCAGCTATGAGACGAGGCGTGTCTGGATCCGCGACAACGACCGCTTCCGGCGCGACATCCTGGCCCTGCTGGGCAGTTCCGGGCCGCTGATGTCACGCGACATCCCGGACACGTGTGTGGTGCCGTGGGCCTCCACCGGGTGGACCAACAACCGCAACGTCACCCAGATGCTGGAGTTCCTGATGATGCGCGGCGAGATTGCGATCGCCGGCCGGGTTGGGCGTGAGCGGCTGTGGGACCTGCCCGAGCGGGTGTATCCGGCCGACGTCGTCGTTCCCTCGGTCGACGAGGCCGAGCAGCTCAAGAACGAGCGGCGGCTCGCCTCGCTCGGCATCGCCCGGCAGAAGGCCAGAGCCATGCCGATGGAGCCGGTGCACGTAGGCGTGGCCGGCGAGCCGGCCGTGGTCGAGGGCACCAAGGGCGGGTGGCGCGTCGACCCCGCCGCGCTCGGCGAGGACTTCGAGGGGCGCACGGCGCTGCTGTCGCCCTTCGACCGGCTCATCCACGATCGGGCGCGCGCCCAGGAGCTGTTCGACTTCGAGTACACCCTCGAGATGTGTACAAGCCCGCGGCCAAGCGCCGCTGGGGCTACTTCGCCCTTCCGGTCCTCCACGACGACCGGCTGGTGGGGAAGCTCGACGCCACCGCCGACCGCAAGGCCTCCGTGCTGCGGGTAAACGCCACCCACGAGGACGTGAGGTTCACCCGCACCACGACCAAGGCCGTGCAGGCCGAGCTGGAGGACCTTGCCTCGTGGCTCGGGCTCGGTGCGGTCGAGCCGGCCTAGGACCGAGCCGCGGCTGCGGCGCTCGGGCACTTCGAAAGACGGAGCGACCGCCTTTGGCGTCGGCCGCCGAGCCGGAGCATCTCGCGGCGTGCCGCACCGGTCGTGGACGACTCCTCATGCCGGCACTTCCTCTTCGTGCCTGGCGGCGGGCTCAGGCTGCCCGCCGGGCGGAGCCTCGCTGACGCGGAGCACGACGTTGCCCGTCTTCTGGCCGGTCTCGACGTAGCGGGTCGCCTCGACGATCTCGTCAAGAGCGTAACTCCGGTCGATCACGGGCCGGTACTTGCCCGTGTCGACGAGCTCCTTGACGACGAGGAGGTCCTCCCTGCGATAGCGGCCGATGCCGAGCGTCGCGCGCCTACTCCCGACGAGCCGCGTGACGAGAGCGAGGAGCGGCACGTGGTACATGAAGCCGAGGTCGGTCGAGATGTAGATGCCGCCGCGCTTCAGCGAGCGTCGGCAGCGGCGGAACGAGTGCTTGCCGACCGCGTCGAAGATGACGTCGTACGTCTTGCCGTTCTTGGTGAAGTCGTCGCGGAAGCGATCGAGGACGTCCCGCGCGCCGAGCGAGCGCACGAGCTCGACGTCCTTCGTGTCGCACACCGCGGTCACCTCCGCATCGAAGTGGTGCGCGAGCAGCTGCACCGCGCCTGTTCCGATGGAGCCCGCTGCGCCGTAGACGAGGACGCGCTTCCCTCGCAGCGGATATGCCGGTCGCAGGCAGGTCAGCGCGAGCAGCGAGCCGTCGGGGACGGCCGCCGCCTCCTCGAACGTCAGCCCCTTCGGCTTGTGTGCGATCGCGCCGCTCTCGCGCACCGTCACGTACTCCGCATTCGCGCCTCCCTCGATGCCGAACACCTCGTCGCCGACCCCGAACTCCGTCACGGCCGTTCCCGTCTCCTCGACGCGGCCCGCGAACTCTGAGCCGCACGTCGTCCGCCTCGGTCGGCGTATACCGGTGAAGAGGCGGGTGAACCGGTACTCGGCGCTGCGCACGCCCATGGCGTCGCCGCGAGTGACCGTCGACGCGTGGATCCTGACGAGCACCTCGTCCTCCTTCGGCACGGGCCGCTCGACTTCGGCGACGCGCAGCACCTCCGGAGGTCCGTACCGTTCGTGGACGACTGCTCTCATTCGGTCACTTCCTCTCGTCGGTTCCGCTGGATGCGCTGGATGGGTGTGCCGTGCTTCCAAGCCCGCCCGGCGCGGTAGAGCTCGGCGGGCCTTCCGCCGCTCGGCCCGGGTCG
Organism: Gaiellaceae bacterium; assembly: GCA_036824245.1. Taxonomy (GTDB): domain Bacteria; phylum Actinomycetota; class Thermoleophilia; order Gaiellales; family Gaiellaceae; genus JACVRM01. The sequence goes on from DAITAO010000092.1 coordinate 3,871, forward strand.
GGCCGTGCGGCCGGTCGGGATCACCCAACCGTCCTCGCCCACGAGGCTACGGCGGAAGTTCGCGGCGTCGAGCTGCACGCCCCAGATCGCCTCGTACACCGCTCGGAGTTCGGCCATGGTGAAGGTCGTGCCGACAAAGGCCGTCGCGATGCCCGAAACCTCGAGCTCGACCCGGACGCGCTCGACCGCGTCGCGGACGATTCTCAGGTGGTCGAAAGCGAGGTCGATGCTTTCCTCGAGAATGTCCGAGGCGGGGACGAGCGCGGCGTGTGCTGCGTCGGTGCCGGCGACGATCGCTCCGACGTCGCGAAGGACGGCGAGGTACGCGACTGTGACGACGTTCATGCGCGGGTCGCGCCCGGGATCGCCGTAGGCGCCGAACTGGCTCAGCAGGCTCGGGACGTCGACGCCGGTCTCCTCGGAGAGCTCGCGTCTCGCCGCTTCGCCCAGCGTCTCTTCAGGACGCTTGAACCCACCTGGAATCGCCCACATGGCCTTGAACGGCTCCTGCCCACGCCGGACGAGAAGAACGTGGAGCACGCCCTCGGCCATGGTCAGGATGACGACGTCCACCGCGACGGCGAAGGCCGGGAACTTGCTCGCGTCGTACCCGGGTGGGACATTCGCCTCCCGCGTTCTTGTCGCCATGACTCTTACCGTCGCACATGGTTTTAGTCATGTCAACCAAAACGCTCAGGAGTTCGCGCCGCTGCGCCCATCGAGTGTCGCTGGGCGGCTTCGGCAACCGAGATGTACCAGCGGTCACGGCGATGAACGGACCGTCGACCGACTGATTGCTCAAGTGGGGGTCACGCGATGCCCGGCTCGACCAATCCCGACTCGTAGGCGTAGATCACTGCCTGGACGCGGTCCCGGAGCCCGAGCTTCCGGAGAACGCTTGCGACGTGCGTCTTCACGGTTCCCTCGCTGACGACGAAACTCGCCGCGATCTCGGCATTCGAGAGGCCGCGGGCGAGGAGCTCGAGTACCTCCCGCTCGCGGGCCGTCAGGTCCTCCAGCTTGCCCGCAAGGTCGGTGCGAGGAGCCCTGCGGGCGAACTCCGAAATGACCGCTCTCGTGATCGACGGGTCGAGCAGCGCGTCTCCCCGGTCGATCACGTGGACGGCCGAAAGGAGATCCTCGGGCGGGGCGTCCTTGAGCAGAAAGCCGCTCGCCCCCGCCCGAAGCGCCTCGTACACGTACTCGTTGAGGCCGAACGTCGTCAGGATGAGCACGCGGGTCGTCTGGCCGTCGCCATCGAGCAGGCGCCTCGTCGCCTCGAGCCCGTCCAAGTTCGGCATGCGGATGTCCATCAGAACGACGTCCGGGCCGAGTCGACGCGCCGCCTCCACCGCCTCGAGGCCGTCGGCAGCTTCGGCGACGACCTCCATCTGCGAATCGGCCTCCAGGATTTTCCGGAAGCCGGCGCGGACCAGCGCCTGGTCGTCCGCGATCAGGACGCGGATGCTCACGGCCGGGGCCGGTCGAACGGAAGGCGCGCTCGCACCGCGTAGCCTCCCTCCTCGCCGAGGCCGGTGTTCAGCTCCCCGCCGTAGAGGGCGACCCGCTCGCGCATCCCGACGAGGCCGTGTCCGTTCGCGTTGGTCTGCTGCGATCCGCGCCCGTCGTCGGATACCTCGACCTCGACCTCGCCCTCGCCGTAGCGCACGACCACGCGCGCCCGGGCGGGTCCCGCGTGCCGAAGCGCGTTCGTCAGCGCCTCCTGAACGATGCGATATGCGGAGATGTCGACCCCTGCCGGAAGCGTCTTCCGCGACCCCTCGACGTGGAGCTCGACAGGGAGTCCCGCTTCGCGCACGTGGGCGACGAGCGAGTCCAGATGGTCGAGGCTCGGCAGCGGGGCCAGCGCGAGCTCCGCGTCGTCCTTTCGCAGCATCCCGAGTAGTCGCCGCATCTCGGCGAGCGCCTGTCTGCCCGTCCTTTCGATCGAGATCAGCGTTTCACGGGTCGACTCTTGTGCCTGGTCGAGGGCGAGCCGCTCCGCCCCTGCCTGCACGACCATCACGCTGACGCTGTGCGCGACGACATCGTGGAGCTCGCGCGCGATTCGGGCGCGCTCCTCGGCGATCGCCAGGCGCGCGGTCTCCTTCTGTTCCCGCTCCAGCGCCTCCGTCCGGGATTGCAGCGCCGCGGCGAGCCGCTGCCGATCGCGGAAGAGCCGACCGGCCAGCCAGACGCCGGTGTAGAGCGGGCCGGCAACGATGAAGTCGCCTGGCTCGGACAGGAGAATGACGGCGAGGCTGATCGCGCCGCCGAGGAGCGCCCGCGGCCGGTCCGTGTACGCCGCGACCGAGTAGACCGCGACGACCAAGGCGAGGAAGGGCGTCTGCGGCGGTTGCACGGAGCTGTCGAGGAGGGTTTGTGGGGCCAGAGCCGTCATGACAATGGCGACGACGGCGAGCGGAGCTCGACGTCGCCAGGCGAGCGGGAGCGTCATCAGGAGGCTTACAGGCACGGCGAGCGGTTTCGGTACGGTCACGTCGCTCCCCCAGATCTCGAGCTGCACGAGCGCTGCTAGCCCGAGCGCGAGGAGGATGTCGAGGCCGGGCGGCCTCCACTGGGAAACCAGCCGCGGCGCGCGCACCATGCGAACGACGGTAGCCGACGTGGTGAGACTCCGCATCAGCCGCGCGGCAGATCTCGCGGATGCCAAAGATCCGCCGCGAGACAGAGGCACGAATCTGCGCGCAGGCCGATGACGCGAGCGAGCGCCGCTTCTAGCGTGGAGCAGTGTCGATCATCGGTAAGGAGGTGGGAAAGTGAACGCGTTGTGGACATGGATGCGGTGGGGAGTCTGGGTGTTTGCGCTCGGAGGAGCCCTGTGGGTGGTCAAGGTGACGCTGATCACCGCGAACCACCTGAGTGGCCGGGATGTCGACTCGTTCGGCGTTCCCGTCCTGTACGTCGCCGCGGTCATCCTGCTCGCGATCGGTTCAACAGCGGTGGGGGCCGCGCTTCTGCGCCGCTACCCGTCGTGGGCGCAGTTGCTTGCCGCCGTTGTCGCCATTCCAGCGCTGATCTTCCTCTACCAGGCCATTGACGCCGTGCTGAAAGGCTTGTTCGGCGACGTCGGGCCCTCGTGGCTGCCGGACGAGCTCGGCATTGTCGCGACAGGTGCCCTGTGCCTTGTGGGTGGTGTGCTGCTCGGTCGAGCGGTCGTGATGCCCCGACGCGGCGCGCTTCCTGCGCACCGCCCGCCGGCTTTTGAGTAGGGACTGCTTGGCCGCTCGACAGGCGCCGGCCGTCCACTAGCATCGCGGCTTGCGCGAGCTACGGCCAGGCCTATGGCACTGGGAGGCGCCGCACCCGGACTGGACGGCACGTGAGCCCTGGCAGCAGATGGTCTCGTCCTACGCGGTCGACGACGGCGAACGCTTGCTGCTCTTCGACCCGCTCGCGCCGCCGAGCGAGATCGACGAACTCGCGGCCGACCGTGAGACGGCGGTCGTGCTGACGGCGCCGTGGCACGAGCGCGATACCCAGAGCCTGGTGCGACGCCTTGGCTTGCCCGTCTACATGCCCCCGCCCGACACCGAGGACGACCTCATGCAGAAGTTCGGGATCACTCGCGAGCAGGCCGCGGGCGGCAGCCCCGATGTGGCGTGGTTGCTCGCCGGAGACGGGGGCGAGGCGCACCTCTACAGGTCCGGCGAGCGACAGGCTGTCGGAGTCGAGGCGTTCGCAGGAAGGGAGCCGAACGACATGGTCCTCTGGATCGAGGGCAGCCGTGCCGTAATCTCCGGCGACACCCTCGTCGACTTCGGGCGGGGCCTCGAGATTCACGGGTGGCTGCGCGCCGGCGTGACGCGAGAGCAGGTCGTCGAGGGGTTACGCCCGCTGCTCGACCTGCCGGTCGACGTGGTGCTGGCGACGCACGGCGGGCCGACAGACCGAGCGGCGCTAGAGCGCGCGCTCTCCTGACCGACGACCCCGAGGAGGGTCCACATGGCCCGTACACCCGCTCATGCGCGCCCTCCAACGACCAGGACGCCAATAAGCGAAATGAGTATTTGCAGGGCTTTTGCCAGGCGTTTGGGCCGACGGGATTGGGCCACGAGCGTGCCGGTCTGTCTCGTACGTGCCTCTAGTTTTCTTATTAGACAACGATAGCGCGCGCGGCGGCTGGCAAGACGATCCGCCTCTGGGGACGGAGGTGTTCTCGGCGACGGGCTCGTCGAGGTACACGTGGGTGGCGGGATCTGGCAGACGGTCGCTAGTTCAGCCATGGAGGCGGCGCTCGCTTTCGTGGCGCGTAGGGCATAGAACCGAACCGATGTGATGAGTGGCGACGGTCGCGTCGGGAACCCGCCCCGCTTGGTCGGACATGAACAGGCGGTGGAAGTCGATGACTCCGTTCTGTGGTCGCGTGCGCGCACCGGTGACAGCGAGGCGTTCGGGCTGCTTTTCGAGCGGCACGCACGGACGATCTACAACTTCTGCTTCCGTCGCGTCGGGAACTGGGCGACTGCCGAGGACCTCGTCTCGATCGTGTTCCTCGAGGCCTGGCGGCGACTGGAAAAGCCACTCCCGAGGGGAAAGGAGCTTCCCTGGCTCTTCGGGATCGCCACCAACGTCGTCCGCAACCGCCGCCGCGCCGAGCGTCGCCACGCTGCGGCGCTCAGGCACCTCCCCCGGCCGAGTCCCGACCCGAGCTTCGCGGACGACAGCGACCAGCGAGTCGCCGACGAGGAGCTGATGGGCCGCGCGCTCGCGCTCGTTGCACGACTCCCCCGTCGCGAGCAGGAGGCTTTCGCGCTCTGCGCCTGGTCCGAGCTCAGCTACGAGGACGCGGCGATCGCCCTCCAGATCCCGGTCGGAACCGTGCGCTCCCGCCTCTCACGTGCACGTGCTCGCCTGCGGGAACTCGATCCCGGTATCGGACATGACGGGGAGAGGATGCAAATGATCAAGGAAACCGTCGAACGATGAAGGGCGACTTGTCGATTCCGCCGCTTCGCGACCTGCCGCCCGGCCGGCTCGCCCAGCGCAGTGAGCACCTCCTTTTCGAGATCACGCGCGAGCGTGAGTCCCGCGGAGCGCTCGCCCGCGTGTGGCCTTCGCGGTGGGGGAGGCCCAGGCGGCGGCGCCTGATGCTCGTGCTCGCTGCGGCGGCGCTCGTCGTGGTCATGGGGACCGCCTCCGCGTTCGGTGTGCGCGCCTTCTTCCTCGACAAGGGCTTCATCGGCCTGCCTCCAGAGGGAGCGACGCCGAGTAGTCCCGAGAACGCGGAACTCGTCGTCAACTTCTACGGGAGAAGCACCACCCTCGGAGGCCCGCTGAGCCGCGTCTGGGTATACGCCGACGGGCGAATGATCTGGCACCGGGAAGGCGAAGTGCCCGAGGGTGCGAACGAGCGCACGAGCGGCTTCCTCGAGCAGCGCCTCACGGACGAGGGGGTCGAGCTCTTGCGGTCCGAGGTTCTCTCGACAGGATTGTTCGGCCAGGACCGCACCCTTCTCAGCCGGCGCTTCGGACAGCACGACTCCGTCTGGGGCACGATCAAGGTACGCAACGGCAACCGGCTGATCAGCGTCGACTGGAAAGACCCTTCCATCAGCCTGGAGAAGGACGACGGCACGATCGCGACACCCGAGCAGGTGAGCGCGGTCGTGCGGGTCGATGCGCTGGTCACGGATGCGGCGGCGTGGCTGCCGGCACGCGCGTGGGAGGTCAAAAAGATCAGGGCGTATGTGCCCTCCAGGTACGCGGTCTGCCTCGCGGAAGCGGGACCCGCGCCACCACTCGAGCCGTCTTCCTTCTTGCCCCTACTCCCGGAACCGGCTCAAGGCATGCTCCGCGCGCGCAAGTTCGCTCCACCCCCGTGGGGTGGGTTCCCCTGCACCGATCTGACGACCGAGGAGGCTCGCGCGCTCGCTGAGGCGCTCAACGCTGCAGGCCTCGAACAATTCAAGGACCGCCGCGTCACCCCGTACGTGCTGGCGTACCGCCTCGAGGCTCCGGGGCGGATCCGGGCCATCATGTTCGAGCCCTACCTCCCGCACGGCGAGATCACCTGCTCGGGGTGCGGATGAGCAGCCCAGCTCCTCTGAAGGGAGTACAGATGAAAGCTCGCCCGCCCAGGGAACCTTGCGGCCCCTCGTCCCACGCTTCGAGCGTCCCAGAGTCCGAAACTCCATCAGCCTGGCCCCCCCGGCCCGAGACGCTATCAGCGCTGTTGCTCGTCTGAAACGGGCCTGAAACGGACCGGATCGATCATCGGATCTGTGCTTTAGGAAGAAACCGACTTGGGCCAACCGCGCCCAGTCACGAAGGAGGTATCGGCATGACTAGAGTTCGCCTGATCGCTCTCGCGCCGGTCGCCGCGGCAGTCGTCCTGCTCGGCGGCGCAGGCATGAGCAGCGCAAAGCCTCAACCTGCGGGACCACCTGACACGTACATCGCGAGCTGGGATGCGATCGGCACCCAGGCCTTCAGTGCAGCGGGTCTGACGCCCGCGGAGGGCCATGTGATCTTCGCCTATATTGCGATCGCCGTCTACGACTCGGTGATGGCGATCGAGGGCGGGTATGAGCCTTTCGCAGTCGGGTTCGATGGCCCCGACGACGCCTCGGCCGAGGCAGCTGTCGTCGCCGCGGCCCACAGCATCCTCGCGCACTACCTTCCGGCACAGCGCGCGGCGATCCTCGATCCGGCGAGAGTCGCGTCGCTCGCCAAGATCGCGGACGGGCCGGAAGAGAACGCCGGCGTGGCGATCGGTGACGCGATCGCCCGCCTTCTGATCGTCCAACGTGCAGACGACGGCTTCCGGGCGCCCGTGACCTACACGCCGCCGAATCCCCCGATCCCCGGGGTCTGGCTACCGACGGCCGCGACACCGCCGATCGGCACCTACCTCGGTCTCATGCGGCCTTTCGCTCTCGACTCGGCCGACGTCTTCAGGCCGAACGGACCGCCGGCGCTCTCGCGCAAGAAGTGGGCACGCGAGTACAACGAGGTCAAAGAGATCGGCTCGAGCACGAGCACGACGCGGACCGCGGAGCAGACCGTGGCAGCGCGCTTCTGGGCCGAGGCGCCGGTGCAGCAGGCGCGCGGCTCCTTCCGCAAGTTCGTGCTCGACCACGAGCTCGATGTGGCGGAGGCGGCGCGCTTCATGGCGATGATTTCCGTGACGTACGCCGACGGACTGATCGCCTGCTTCGACGCGAAGTACCACTACCCGTTCTGGCGGCCGATCACGGCGATCCGCGCGGGCGACACGGACGGCAACGACGCCACCGTGGGCGATCCCAGCTGGTCGCCGCTGCTTGCGGCGACGCCCAACCATCCGGAGTATCCGAGCGCGCACTCGTGCATCACGCCGGCCGCCGGGCGCGTCATCGCCCGCTTCCTGCACACGCAGCAGATCGACTTCACGGTTCCCAGCTTGACGGGCCTCGGCGACCGGCACTTCGCCACGCCGAAGGATCTCGAGTACGACGTAGCGAACGCGCGCATCTGGGGCGGCATCCATTTCCGCTCGGCCGTCGAGGACGGGGCCGAGATCGCCAAGAAGACCGCAAACCACGTCCTTGCGCACCACTTCCACCGCGAGAGACGCTGAAAGTCGTCGCGCCGGGGGGCCCGCGCTGCGGGCCCCTTCCGGCTCCTGGGCTCGACGGGCTCGCGGGTGCGCAGCGAGCTGGCTTTTCAGGCGCCGGATCGCCCTCGTATGCAGGCACGAGACGTGTAGCCGCTGCGTAGTTGCCGCAGGCCTAGACGCGCAGCTAGGCGACGGCAAGCCTGGTTCGCAGACGTTTCCGGAAAACGGGAGCGACGGGACTCGAACCCGCGACCTCCGGCGTGACAGGCCGGTCATGGCGCTTGCGCGTTGAGCGGGGATACGCGGGGATTACCCCTGAGAGCAGGCCTTTTCGTCCCGTGTCCTGCGGGGATTCGTGGGCGTCC
>DAITAO010000093.1:0-11672 GCA_036824245.1 Gaiellaceae bacterium
GGGCCGCCCCGCCGCCGGCGTGCGCGTCGAGCTGCACCGGGACGGAGACCGCCTCGCGAGCAGCCGGACCGACACCGACGGCCGGATCACCGAGCTCGCCGGCGAGCTGGAAGCGGGTCGGTACGTGCTCGTCTTCCATCCGCCCTCGCCCTTCTTCCGACGGGTCGAGCTGGAGCTCGAGCTGGGCGACGGCCACTACCACGTCCCGCTGCTCGTCTCGCCCTACGCGTGCGCGACCTACCGCGGCAGCTGAGCGCCGCCGAGCTGGCGGAGCTGTTCTCCGGCAGAACACGCTTCGTCGAACGCCTCGCCGGATTCGAGAACCCGCTCGGCGTCGCCCGCGAAGTCGCTCTCGAGCTCAGCGAGGAGGAGCAGGCCGAGGCGCTCGCCGCCCACCCGCGCATTGGAGAGACATCGCCCGAGCAGCACGGCGACGATCCGGCCGTGCTGGCGGAGCTTGCCGACCTGAACCGCGCCTACGAGAAGCGGTTCGGCTTCCGCTTCGTCGTGTTCGTCAACCGGCGGCCGCGGTCGGCCATCGTCCCGGTGCTCGCGGAGCGGCTCGCGCGTACACGCGAAGAGGAACTCGCGACCGGGCTCGACGAGCTCGTGAGCATCGCCGTCGACCGCTGGCGAATGGGGCGCTAGTGGAATGGGCGTACGTCAACGACTGGCTCGACTTTCTGCTGCGCTGGCTGCACGTGGTCGCCGGCATCGTCTGGATCGGCACGTCGTTTTACTTCGTCGCGCTCGACCAGCATCTGCGGCCGCCCGCGCGCCGCGACGACGCCGTACGCGGGGTCGGAGGGGAGACGTGGGAGATCCACGGCGGCGGCTTCTACCGCATCGAGAAGTACCGGGTCGCGCCGGCTCGTCTCCCCGAGCCGCTGCACTGGTTCAAATGGGAGGCGTATGCCACGTGGCTGTCGGGCTTTGCCCTGATGGTCGTCCTCTACTACGTCGACGCCGACGTCTACCTGATCGACCGGAGCGTCGCCGACCTCAGCCAGACGGCCGCGATCGCCATCAGCGTGGGGCTGCTCGCGGCCGCGTGGGTCGCCTACGACGTGCTCTGCCGAGCGCTCGAAGAGGTGCCGCTGCTGCTCGCGATTGTGCTCTTCGGAGCCGTGGCGGGCGCCGCGTACGGCGTCAGCAACCTGTTCGGCGGCCGGGCCACGTACATCCAGATCGGCGCCATGCTCGGCACGATCATGGTCGCCAACGTCTTCTTGGTGATCATCCCGGCGCACCGCAAGCTCGTGCTCGCGAAGGAGGCGGGCGAGCAGCCCGACCCGGCGCCGGGCATCCGCGCCAAGCAGCGTTCCGTGCACAACAACTTTCTGACGCTGCCGGTCGTGCTGACCATGATCTCGACGCACTTCCCTGTGGCCCACAGCCACGAGCGTGGCTGGGCGATCCTTGTCGCGCTGATCGCGATCGGCGTCTGGGTGCGCCTCTTCTACAACCTGCGCCACGGCGGGCGGACGGTGTGGGCAATCCCCGTCAGCGCAGCGCTCGCGGTCGTGGTGCTGGCCCTCGCAATCGAGCCGGACGAGGCGCAGGCACCCGCCGCAGGCCGGACAGTCTCGTTCGCCCAGGTACGCGAGATCATGGCCGCCCGCTGCGCCACGTGCCATTCGGCGACCCCCACGAGCGACGCCTTTTCCACCGCGCCGGCCGGCGTCGTCTTCGACACGCCGGATCAAATCGCAGCGCAGGCCGAGGCGATCGAGGAGCAGGCAGTCCGCTCCCGCGCGATGCCGCTCGGCAATGTGACCGGCATGACGGAGGAGGAGCGCGGCCTGCTCGCCTCCTGGATCGAAGCGGGCGCGCCCAGTCGATAGGGTCGGCGCATGCTCGAGATCGAGGCCTCCGCCTTCCGACTCGTGGCGCGGCTCGAGGCGGAGGCGGCGCCGAAGACCGTCGCGGCGTTCCGGCGCCTGCTACCCCTCGACAGCCAGATCATTCACGCGCGCTGGAGCGGCGAGGCCGCGTGGATCCCGTTCGGGGAGCTGGACGTCGGCATCGACTACGAGAACGCGACCGCATACCCGTCGCCCGGTGAGCTGCTGCTCTATCGCGGCGGCAAGAGCGAGACGGAGCTGCTCTTCCCCTACGGGCACTGCGCGTTCGCCAGCAAGGCCGGCTCGCTCGCGGGGAACCACTTCGCGACGGTCGTCGAGGGCGCCGAGCACCTCCGGGAGCTTGGGAGGCGCTGCCTCTGGGAGGGCGCGCAGCCGATCCGGTTCGTCGAGAGCTAGCCGGTCTCGTCGGAGCCGCCCACGGCGTAGGCCGCAGCGGCGAGGAGGATGACGGCCACCCCGATGACCTCGGCGGCGTCGCCCCGAACGCCGCGCCCGCCGCCGCGTCCGAGAAGAGCCGCCAGCACGACCGACACCGCTGAGCCGATCGCGAATCCCCACGGATCCCCCGGCACCAGGTGGTCGTAGGCCATGGCCGCCAGGGCAAGCGCGGTCGCGCCGACAGCGATTGCCGTCTCCCTGGAGAGCCCCGCCGTCACGACGCGAGCCTGGCCAGCGCGCTCCCGAGTACGTCGACCGCCAACGCGATGTCCTCGGGGCTCGAGAGCTCGTCGGGGCAGTGGCTCACGCCGCCGTTCAGGCTGCGCACGAAGAGCATCCCGGTTGGCACGCCCGCCGCCGCCAGGAACATCGCGTCGTGGCCGCCGCCCGAGAGGACCTCGGGCGCGTCCGGGGCGGCGGCTCGCAGCGCCCCCAGCGGCGGATCTGTCATCCGCGTGGGACCCAGCTGCAGCGTCACCTCGAAGCCGATCTCCTCGACAAGCCGGTCGAGCTGCTCCGCGCTCGGCGCGCGCGCGTCGACCGAGGCTGTAACCCGCGACGGAACGACGTTGCCCCGGCCGGGCTCGACGACGAGCTGCCCCACGGTCGCCACGGCGCCGTCCCTGGCCGCTTCGCGGACGCGCAGCACGAAGCGGGCCGCCTCCACGAGCGCGTCCTTGCGTGTCCCCATGGGCGTGGTGCCCGCATGGTCGGCGCGCCCATCGAACGTCACGCGGCCGCGGGCCTGGCCGACGATCGCAGTGACGATCCCGAGCGGCTCCGCGAGCTCCTCGAGGACCGGCCCCTGCTCGATGTGCATCTCGACGAACGCCTGCGGAAAGCGGGTCAACGAGCGGCTGCCGGTAGCGCCGTACTCCTCGTCGCGGAACGCAACGACCGTGAGCGGCAGATCAGGCCGGATCGCCGCGACCTCGATCGCGCCGACGACGCCAAGCACACCGTCGAAGCGCCCGCCGCCGGGGACCGAATCGAGGTGGGAGCCGCTCCAGACCTCGCCGTCGCCCCGCCGGCCGAAGGTGTTCCGAGCATCGTCGACGCTCACCTCGAGGCCGGCCTCGCGCATCCACTCGGTGGCCAGCTCGTGCGCCTCGTCCTCTTCGGGCGAGTAGCCCTTGCGGTTGGCGCCCTCCCCTCCACCGATGGCGTAGAGGCGGTCGAGCCGCTCCAGGACGCGATCGACGTCGGGCCGGTTTAGCATCGCGCGGCACCGTCCCTCGCCGAAAGGAGCGCTCTCATGGACCAGCTGGCACGCTGGTTCCGCTTCGACGAGAACGGCACGACGCTCGCACGCGACACGGCGGCCGGCGTCACCACGTTCATCGTCATGTCGTACATCATCTTCGTGAACCCGGCGATCCTCGGGTTCGCAGGCGTCGAAGGCCTGGAGGGGACCGGGCTGCCGTTCGACGGCGTGCTCACGTCCACGTGCCTGGTCGCGGGCGTGATGACGATCATCATGGGCCTGTACACGAACCGGGCCTACGCGATCGCGCCCGGGCTCGGACTCAACGCGGTCGTGGCGTTCACGCTCGTGGCGAACGCGGGGCTCAGCTTCCCCGAGGCGATGGGGCTGGTCGTCGTCGAGGGACTGGCCGTGACCATCCTCGTGCTCGTCGGCATGCGCGAGGCGATCATGCGCGCGATCCCGCTCGAGCTGAAAAAGGCGATCGCGATCGGCATCGGCCTCTTCATCGCCTTTATCGGCCTGGTCAACTCGGGTCTGGTCGTGCGCGGCGCGGGGACGCCGGTCGATCTCGCGGAGTTCACGACCTGGCCCGTGTTCATCACGCTGTTCGGACTGCTCTTTACGATCGCACTCCGGTCGATGGGTGTGCGCGGCGACCTGCTGATCGGCATCGTGATCACGACCGCTTTCGCGACGCTCGTCAACTACGCCACAGACGTGTATCCCGACGCGACGGGTTACGCGCGCTGGCCGGACGACGTCTTCGAGGCGCCAGACTTCAGCCTCGTCGGCGAGTTCAGCTTCGACGCGTTCACCACGCTGCCGTTCGTCGCCGCACTCGCGTTCGCGTTCTCGCTCTTCCTGGCGGACTTCTTCGACACGATGGGCACGCTGGTCGGCGTGGGGAGACAGGCCGGCTACCTGGACGAGCGTGGCGAGCTGCCGGAGATCCGCAAGCCGCTGCTCGTCGACTCGCTGGCCGCCGCTGCGGGCGGCGCAGCGTCGGCGTCGAGCGCCACGACCTACATCGAGTCCGCGGCCGGTGTCGGTGTCGGCGGCCGCACCGGCTGGGTGAGCGTGGTGACAGGCGCCCTGTTCTTCCCGTTCATGTTCATCGCGCCGCTGATCGGCATGGTGCCGCCGCAAGCGACGGCGCCGGCCCTGATCATCGTCGGCTGGCTGATGATCAGCGTGCTGACAGAGGCAGAGGAGCAAGCCGAGGGGCAGCCGCCCGGCCGGAAACTCGCCGGGATCGACTTCCACGACGTGGCGATCGGTCTGTCGGCGGCGATCGTGATCATGTTCATGCCGTTCACGTTCTCGATCACGGACGGCATCGCTGCGGGCTTCATCGTCTACGTCGTCGCGCGAGTGGCGCAGCGCCGCTGGGCGGACGTGCACCCGCTCATGTACCTTGCGGCGGCGGCGTTCGCGCTCTACTTTCTCATTCCGCTACTACAGGACAACTTCGACTGGATCTAGTTGACCGTACCCACGGCCGGTGGGAGACTCGCGCGCCAGAAAGGAGGTTGCATGTACGCATCGATACGCCGCTACGAGGGAATCGACGAGAGCCGGATGGACGAGATGATTCGTTCCGTCAAGGAGGGCTTCATCCCGCGCGTGAGCGAGCTCGCCGGCTTCCAGGGCTACTACGTTGTGACCCCTGGGAAGGGCGTGCTCGCGACCGTCAGCGTTTTCGACAGCCAGACGGGCGCGGATGAATCGGCGCGGCTCGCCGCCGACTACATCAAGAACGAGGGCCTTGCGGACACGATCCCGAACCCGCCGCAGATCACGGCGGGCGAGGTGACGGCGCACCGCGTCGCGGCCGGCGCGCTCACCTAGCACAGCCTTCACAGAGGGACAGATCCGACGGCGGGTCTGTCCCTCCGTGGTTGCGCCTCGTACGTTCATCGAGCCTGGCCACTAGGTCCTATTGACACACGCCGCAGCGGGCGCGGAGGTCTCTCCCGTGGCGAGCGGCGAGCGGGCCAGCGCGGCGAAGGAGAACTCGATGATCGGCCCGATCAGGAGGGCGAATGCGACTGTGCCGACACCGAACGTGCCGCCCAGGACGATCCCGATGATCAGTACCGCTACCTCGAGCCCGCCGCGCACCAGGCCGACGCGCATGCCGCTGCGCCTGGACAGCACGAGCATGAGCGAGTCGCGCGGGCCCGCGCCCAGGCCGGCGCCGATGTAGAAGGCGGTCCCCACACCGAAGAGAGCGAGCCCTATTGGAAGCAAGGCGATGCGGACCGCGAGCACGCTCTCATCGAGGTCGGAGACCACGTCCAGGGCGAGAAGCAGCTCGATGAACACGCCGATCAGCACCGCATTGGCCACCGTGCCGACGCCCGGCCGCTCACCGAGCGCCCACGCCAGCACCAGCACCACAAGGCCGACGACGATGTTCGCCGCGCCGAACGAGAGCGGTGTCTGGCGCTCCAGGCCCTGGTTCAGCACGTCCCACGGCGAGAGCCCGAGCTCGGACTCGAGCAGTGCCACGATGCCGGCGGCGAACAGGAACAGGCCGCAGACGAGACTCACCCAGCGCGCGACGAGCCCGCCACGAACGCGCGGAGGTGGGCGCCGCTCGCCCCGGCGATCGCCTGGCGCTAGAGCCCGAACGGGTTGAAGGGCCGCTGGCCCGTACCGACGATCACGCTCTTCGTCTCCAGGTAGAGGTCGAGCGTCTCGATGCCGAGCTCGCGGCCGAAGCCCGACTGCTTGTAGCCGCCGAACGGGATGCCCGGGAAGGCCGTGTAGGGCATGTTGATCCCGACCGTGCCTGCTTTGATGCGCCGCGCGAGACGATGGCCGCGCGCGGGGTCGCCCGTCCAGACGGTCGCGTAGAGCCCGTAGCGCACGTCGTTTGCGAGGCGCGCCGCGTCCTTCTCGTCCTCGAACGGGGTCACCGTGACCACCGGGCCGAAGATCTCCTCCTGTGCGACCGTCATCTTGTTGTCGACCTTCGCCAGGACGGTGGGCGGGTAGAACGCCCCGGGGCCGTCGACCGGCTCGCCGCCCGTCACGAGCTCGGCGCCCTCCTCCTGGCCGCGCTCGACGAACCCGTGAACGTGGTCGCGGTGCTCGGTCGAGATCAGCGATCCCATCTGCGTCTCCGCGTCGAGCGGGTCACCGACCTTGATGCGCTGTGACGCCTCGGCGAAGCGCGAGACGAAGTCGTCGTAGAGCGATGCCTCGACGAGTACGCGCGAGCGCGCCTCGCAGCTCTGCCCCGCCGAGTAGAAGATCGACCACGCGGCGCTCGGGACAGCATCGTCGAGATTCGCGTCCGCGAACACGATATTTGGGCTCTTTCCGCCTAATTCGAGGGTGAGCCTCTTGATCCCGTCGGCGGCCATGCGCATGATCTCGCTGCCCGTCGCAGTGGAGCCCGTGAACGCGACCTTGTCCACACCGGGATGCCGGACGAGGTGCGCGCCGACCGTCGTGCCTGGACCCGGCACGACGTTGATCACACCGGCCGGAACGCCGACCTCGGTCGCCAGTTCTGCCAGCCGCAGCGCGGTGAGCGGCGTCTGCGAGTCGGGTTTCAGCACGACTGTGCACCCCGCAGCGAGCGCCGGCGCGAGCTTCCACGTCGTCATCATCAGCGGGTAGTTCCACGGCACGATCTGGCCGGCGACGCCGACCGGCTCCTTGAGCGAGTAGAAGTGCAGAGAGCCGCCGATCGGCGCGGAGCGGCCGGCGATGGACGCGATTGCCGACGCGTAGAAGCGGAAGTTCTCGACTCCCTGGTGGAGCTCGGCCTTGACGGATGAGATCGCCTTGCCGACGCTGCGCGCCTCCAGCTCGGCGAGCTCCTTGCGGTTGGCGACCATCGAGTCGGCGAGGGCGTGCAACAGCCGCGAGCGCTCGGTGGGGGGCGTCTTGGCCCAGTCGCCCTCGAGCGCTCCCCGCGCCGCAGCGACCGCTCGGTCGACGTCTGCCTCGGCAGCCACGGCGGCGCGCGCCAGCGGCTCTCCGGTGGCCGGCTCGGTGAGCTCCCGCATCTCGCCGGCGGCTGCTTCCACCCGCTCGCCGCCGATGAACAGCCCGTACTCACGCTCCGTCGCCACCGCCATCGCGGGCGGACGATACCGCAGCCTCGGCGTTTGGCGACCCGCCGGGACGGGCACCTAGGAATCCGTGAGCGACGAGCTTCACGTCGATGTGCCGCGCGTCCAGGAGCGCGACCGCTTGCTGCAGGCGCTCGCCGAGCGCGGGCACAAGGCGCGCCCGATCGACGACGACGGCTGGCCCGCCATCGAACTCCCGTGCGGAGCCGACGCGGACAAGGGGTGCGACGACCTCCTTTCCGAGCTCGAGTCGCTCGTGGGCGAGCTGGAAGTGCCGCTCGTCCCCGTGCGCGGCGACGGCGTCGTGTACCTCCGCCCGCCGGCCGGCTGAGCCTACGCCGGAGCGCCCTCCGCGGGCACCGACCTCACGATCTGTCACAAACTCGGCACGATCGCCATGTCCGTTCGGAACACGTCCAGGGACTGTCCCTGTATGTGTGCCGTTTCTGTGAAAGAGGTGGATCTGGATTGTGCCGTCAGGAGGCGCTCGCGAGCAGATCCGCCGGTGAGAGCTGCTCCGTGAGCAGCCGCCGGAAGCGCTGCGCGTCGCCGTTCACCCAGCCGCTGCAAAGCTCGTGCCCGTCCGCATAGGTCGTCACGTACGAACGCCATACAGGATCGATTATGAAGCGCATCGTCTGGTCGGCTCGGCGTTCGGACACGAGGCCCCAGCGCAGGAGATACGCGCGCCCCTCCTCGACCGCCGCCCCATCCTCGTGGAGCATCAACGCCACGTTGCCGCCGACACGGTCGAGCGGCTGCCACGCGCCTCTGATCGCACGGCTCGTGTCGGCGTCGTACTCGATCCCGGCTGCAGCCAGATGCTCCGCCGCCACCGCGTCCTGGTCGCCGGCGAGCAGGATCTCGGGAGCGACCTCGCCGATGCCTTCGGAGATCAGCGACTGCGGCGTGCCGATCATGAGGATCGTCTCCTCAGCCAGGCTGCGCTTGCGGACGAGCGCCTGCTCCTTCCAGGCGTGCTCAGTGTGGTGACCGGGATAGGCCTCGTGCGCGACCAGCTGGATCAGGAACGTGGGCGACATCGGCACGTCGGTGTTGACGGCAATCCGGCTCCGCAGCCCGCCCAGGTAGTAGTTGTACGCGGCCCACGGCTCGTCCGAGACGAAGTCCCATTCCGCCGACTCGCCCTCCGGAAGCTCGAACAGGTGCGCCGTGCGCTCGCGGAGGTCGGCCGCCATCGTCTCGATCACCCTTGCCAGCAGCTCACCCTGAAGGCTGTCGCGCTCCCGCCACGCCTGGAAGCGCTCGGCAAGCGATCCATTGCCCGGCAGCACCTCGGCGAGGGCACGGTGAGCGGCCTCGAACTCCTCCTCGGGAACGTGGCGCGGGCGCAACCCGTAGCGGCGCTCGACCTCATCCGAGTACGGGATCGTCTCGCCGGCCAGCTTGCGGGCCACCGTCTCGAGGCCGACGAGCTGCCCATTCAGCCAGCGCCGACGACTCTCGTCCAGCTCCGCCGAGTCGAGTGCCTCGCGGAGCCGCGCGGCGTCCCCTGCGAGGTCGTTGGCCTCCCGCGGCGGCTCCTGCTCAACGCTCTCGGCCAACTCGGGCGGGCCGTAGTAGGAGTCCACCAGGCCGTCGACGTGTCGACCCAGCCGCAGGCCGAGCTCGATGTACGCGCTGACCACGTCCACGCGGAGAGCCTACGGCAGAGTGGTCGACCGTAGGTGTCGGCGCCCACCGACGTTCTCCGCCCAGGCCTGCTCAGCGTTCGAACAGGGCGGCCTGCCCCTGGCCGACGCCCACGCAGAGCGTGGCCAAGCCGTAGCGGCCGCCGCGGCGCCGCAGCTCGTGGAGAAGCGTGACGACCAGCCGTGCGCCGCTCATGCCGAGCGGATGGCCGATCGCGATGGCACCCCCGTTCACGTTGACACGCTCGGGATCCAGGCCCAGCTCGCGGATCACGACGAGGCTCTGCGACGCGAATGCTTCGTTCAGCTCGACGAGGTCGATCTCGCTCACATCCACACCGACCCTGTCCAGCAGCTTCCGCACCGCCGGCACAGGCCCGATTCCCATCACGCGAGGATCGACGCCCGCCACCGCGCTCCCGACGAACGATCCGAGCGGCTCCGCGCCGAGCTCGCGCGCGCGCTCCTCGCTCGCGATCACGAGCGCCGCCGCGCCGTCGTTGATGCCGCTCGAGTTGCCGGCCGTCACGCTGCCGCCGGCCCGGAAGGCCGGCTTTAGTCCGGCCAGCTTCCCGGCATCGGTGTCCGGCCGCGGGTGCTCGTCGCGCTCGAGGTCATCGACCGCGATCAGCTCCTCGGCGAAATGGCCCGCCTGGTCTGCATCCGCCCAGCGGCGGTGCGAGCGCAATGCGAACTCGTCCTGCTCCTCACGGCCGACCGACCAGCGCTCCGCCACGTTCTCGCCCGTTTCGCCCATCGACTCGAGCGGGAACATCTGCTCCAGGCGCGGGTTGGGAAAGCGCCAGCCGAGGGTCGTGTCGTAGACCGTGCGGTCGCCACGCGGGAACGGCTTGTCCGGCTTCGCCGTCACGAGCGGCGCTCGGGTCATCGACTCGACGCCGCCCGCGACAAACAGATCGCCGTCGCCCGCTACGACGGCGTGACACGCCGCCACGACCGCCGAGAGACCCGAGGCGCAGAGCCGGTTCACGGTCACGCCCGCCACCCCATCCGGCAGCCCCGCGAGCAGCGCAGCCATCCGCGCGACGTTGCGGTTGTCCTCCCCGGCTTGGTTGGCGCAACCCAGGTAGACATCCTCGATCTCGCCTGCCGGAACGCCGGCGCGCTCCACTGCGGCTGCAACGGCGGCTGCGGCAAGATCATCCGGGCGAATGCCCGCCAACGCGCCACCGTAGCGCCCCACCGGCGTGCGCACTGCGGAGAGAACGACCGCGCGACTCACGTAGCCAGTCTAGATTCGCGCGATTAACCGCCGCACGCAGGGGGAAAGTGGCTGGCGTCTCCCTCGACTGGAAGGAGGTGTGTTTGTGTCACCGCTCTTGATTCTCTTGCTGGTCATACTGATCATCGCCGCGGTGGGCGGGGGTGCCTTCGTCAACAGCTTCCTGTGGCTGCTGCTGATCGTGGCACTCGTCGTGGTCGTCGCCGGCCTGCTGACGGGCAGAACCGTTTAACTCTCAGTCCGCGAGGAACTCGAGGCGGACGGGTGCCTCGAAGGCGCCCGCCGCCTCCCCCCGGCGGAGTAACTCGCGCACTGCTTCGCGACCCTCGGCGCCGTAGTCGCAGGTCAGCTCGTTGACGTACATGCCGACGAATCGGTCGGTGAGGTCCTCAGGGAGCCCGCGCGCCCAGCCGCGTGCGTAGGAGAGGGCCTCGGAACGGTTGTCGAGGCCCGCGCGTATCGAAGCTTCGAGCACGCGCGAGAGCCGAGGCAGCGCCTCGTCACCGAGGTCGCGCCGCGCTACGTTGACGCCGAGCGGCACCGGCAGCCCGGTCTCGAGCAACCACCACTCGCCCAGGTCTACGACGGCCGAGAGGCCACGCGATGCGTAGGTCAGCTGCCCCTCGTGGATGAGCAGCCCGGCGGCCGCGCGACCCGACTGAACCTCATCGAGGATCTCGTCGAAGGGCACTTCGCGGAAGCTGAAGTCGCCGAGATAGAGCCGCAGCAACAGAAAGGCAGTCGTCATGCGGCCCGGCACCGCGATCTCGGCTTCCCGCAGCTCGTCCCGCGTCATGGGGCCCTTGGTGACGACGACGGGGCCGTATCCCGTTCCCATGCTTGCTCCGTGCGGAAGCAAGACGTAGTGATGCTGCACGA
Source organism: Gaiellaceae bacterium (assembly GCA_036824245.1). GTDB lineage: Bacteria > Actinomycetota > Thermoleophilia > Gaiellales > Gaiellaceae > JACVRM01. The sequence continues at coordinate 11,373 of DAITAO010000093.1, forward strand.
ACGGATAGGTGTGCAGGGACAGCGCGGTCACCTCCAGGCGGCCCTCGAGCGCCCACTCGTTGAGCGACTGGATGTCCGCCAGCACGTGCTCGAACTCGAAGCCCTGCCTGTCGACCGCGCCGGAGGCGAGCCCCCAGAACATGAAGGCGTCGTCAGGATCGGGACTGTGGCCGAGGCGAATGTGCATTGGACTGGTCCGTGAGTCGCCGGGAAGCTAGCAACGCGCCCGCGTGACCGCGTAGGTTGCGCAGGACAGTACGCGGGTACGGACAAGCGCCCGCCGTGCTGCATCCTGCAGTC
>DAITAO010000094.1:0-11543 GCA_036824245.1 Gaiellaceae bacterium
CGAGCAGCTGGACGACCGCCGGCCCTGCCGTACGCACGAGGAGGCGTTGCCCGGCTCGGAGGACGGCGAGCACTACTGGCTGGGCGCGCGGCTCGCCGGGCGCGAGCCGGTGCCGCGCTCCGAGCAGATCATCTGCGAGTGCGAGCTGGTTACACGCCGGCGCCTCGAGGAGGCACTCGACCGCCGCGATACGGTCAACCTGGACGACATCCGGCGCACGCTGCGCCTGGGCATGGGGCCGTGCCAGGGCGGCTTCTGCATCTACCGCGCCACCGGCCTGCTGCACGCACGCCGTAACCTCGACGCGCCGTCCGCGAACACCTCGCTGCTCGCCTTTCTGCAGGAGCGCTGGAAGGGCGTGCATCCGATCCTCTACGGAGACCAGCTGCGGCAGGCACGGCTCGACGACTGGATCTTCCAGGGATTGCTGAACGTGGCCCGGCTGCCGGAATGAAGTACGACGTCGTGGTCGTGGGAGTGGGACTGGCCGGGCTGACCGCGGCTCTGCGCCTGGCCGAGGCAGGACGCAGCGTCCTGGTGCTCGCTAAAGGGGTCGGATCCACCCACCTCGCCCCGAGCACGATCGACGTGCTGGGCTACGGCGTGGCGGGGCAACTGGTCGAACGTCCGCTCGAAGCGCTGCCGGCCTTTCTGCGAGCGCGCCCTGACCACCCCTACGCCCGGCTTGCCCCGGACGCGCTGGATGCGGCGCTCCAGTGGCTGCGGGGTCGTGTCGACGGGTATGTGGGTAGTGCCGAAGCGAATCTGCTACTGCCGACGGCGGTGGGCGCGGCAAAGCCGAGCACCCTGGTACCGGAGTCGTTCGTCAGCGGCGAGCTACGCGTGGGCGGCCGCGTGGCGCTGGTGGGACTGCGCGGCTTCAAGGACTTCTGGCCGGCACTGGCCGCGGACAATCTGAGCCGGATGAGGCTGCCGGACCCGGTCTTCGCGCGTGCCGTCGAGATCGCGCCCCCGCTCGACGGCGAGGCAGACGTCTCGGGAGTCGGCTTCGCGGCCCGCTTCGAGCGTCCCGCCTTTCGAGAGGCCGTCGCCCTCGAGCTGCTGCGTACCCTCGCACCCGGCGAGCGGGTCGGTTTCCCGGCCGTACTCGGTCTCAGCCGCTGGCGGGAGGTCTGGAGCGACCTGGAAGAGAGGCTGCGCAAGCCCGTCTTCGAAATCCCGACGCCCCCCCCGGCGGTGCCGGGCATTCGGCTGTACTCAGCACTGACCGAGGCGCTGCGCGGCGCGGGCGGGCGACTCCTGGTCGGCGACGCGGTGGCCGGCATGCAGCAGAGCGACGGACGCGTCGACACGGTGCTGGCTCGGGCGGCCGGACGCGTCGTTCCGCACCAGACGCAGCACGTCGTGCTCGCCACCGGCGGCTTTGCATCGGGAGGGCTCGAGCTCGACTCGCGCGGCACGGTACGCGAGACGGCGCTCGGGTTGCCGGTCGCCGGAGTGTCCGCGCCGGTGCGTTTTGCGCCGGGCTACCTGGACGAGCAACCGCTTGCGCGCGCGGGGCTGGCGGTCGACGAACGGCTGCGCCCGCTCGGCGCCGACGGACGCCCCGCGTTCGCGAACGTCCACGCCGCCGGGGCGACGCTCGCCGGGGCAGAGCCCTGGCGGGAAGCGTCAGGCAACGGAATCAGCCTCGCCACCGGCTTTGCCGCGGCGGGCGCCATCCTCGAGAGTACGGGCTGATGGAGCTCAACCTCGTCCGCGAGTCGCTCGACCACTGCGTCAAGTGCACGATTTGCGAGACGCACTGCCCGTTCGCACAGGCGACGCCGCTCTTCCCGGGCCCCAAGTACGTCGGGCCGCAGGCCGAGCGCTATCGGGCGGCGGGGCACTCACCGGATTTCTCGCTCGACTACTGCTCGGGTTGCGGGATCTGCACGCAGGTGTGCCCGCAGGACGTGAAGGTCGCTGAGATCAACTCGCAGGCGCGAGCTGCTCTCTGGCAGGAGCAGGGCGTTCCGCTGCGCAACAAGCTGATCGCGCGGCCCTCGGTCACTGGCGCGCTTGGCACTCCTCTGGCCCCGCTGGCCAACGCTGTCCTCGGCGCGCGCCCGGCGCGCTGGCTGCTCGAGCGTACGCTCGGCATCGACCGCCGCGCGCCGCTGCCGCGCTGGGCGGGCCGCACCTTCCAGGCCTGGGCCAGGCACCGCCGTGAGCCTGCGACCGCGGCACGCACGGTCGTCTACTTCCACGGCTGCGGCACGAACTACTACGAGCCGGCCGTGGGTCGCATGGTCGTAGAGGTGCTCGAGCACAACGGCTTCCGCGTCGTGGTGCCGCGGCAGGGCTGTTGCGGGCTGCCGCTCCAGTCGAACGGCGACTTCCCAGCCGCCCGCAAGTACGTGCGGCGTCTCGCCGCGCAGCTCGCCGACGCGGCGCGCGCAGGCGATCCGATCGTGGCCAACTCGACGAGCTGCGGGCTGATGCTGAAGCGCGAAGCGCTCGAGATCCTCGAGGTCGACGACGAGGACCTGCGGCTGGTCAGCGAGCGCACCTTCGACATCTGCGAGTTCCTACTCGACCTGCACGCACGCGGCGAGCTGCGCACGGACTTCAACGAGCGGCTGCTCACGGTGCCGTACCACGCGCCGTGCCAGCAGCAAGGGCACGGGATCGGCAAGCCGGCGCTCGACCTGCTGGCCCTGATTCCCGGGGTGCGGGTGATCGAGCTCGACGCCGACTGCTGCGGCATTGCGGGAACGTACGGACTGAAGCACGAGAAGTACGACATCTCGATGCGGGTGGGCGAGCGTCTGTTCGGCCTCGTGCGCGCGGCGGAGCCGGATGTGGCCGCCTGCGACAGCGAGACGTGCCGCTGGCAGATCACGCACGGTACGGGGGTGCGCTCGGTTCATCCCGTCGAGCTGTTGCACGGCGCGTACGGGATGGAGCGGCCGTGGTCGGCCTCGTGATCGTCTCGCACAGCGCTGCTCTCGCCGAGGGCGTGGTGGAGCTTGCCCGCGAGATGGGCGGGCCCGAGGTGGCCGTCGAGGCCGCCGGCGGCATCGTCGAGCCGGAGCCCGCGCTCGGTACCGACGCCACGCGCGTCGCCGCCGCCATCGAGCGCGCGGACACCGGCGACGGCGCGGTCGTCCTGATGGACCTGGGTAGCGCCGTCCTGTCCGCGGAGCTGGCGCTCGACCTGATCGCGCCTGACCGCCGCGACCGCGTGGTGCTCTCCGCCGCCCCGCTCGTCGAGGGTGCCGTCGCCGCCGCCGTGGCGGCGCGTGCCGGGGGGTCGCTCGAAGATGTTGCCAAGGAGGCAAGCGGAGGCCTGGGGCCCAAGGAGGCGCACCTGGGTGTCTCGAGCGCCGCCGCCCCGGAGGCGGCCGTCACCGTCGAGGGCCTCGAGCGGCGAGTCGTGCTGCAGAACCGGCTCGGCCTGCACGCCCGACCGGCTGCGCGCTTCGTCCGTCTGGCGAGCGACTTCGACGCGGACGTCGCCGTCTTCAACCAGACGGCCGGGCGCGGCCCGGCCCGCGCTCGCAGCCTGAACGAGTTGGCCACCCTGGGCGCGCGGCAGGGGCACGAGCTACGGCTGGTGGCGAGTGGCCCGCCAGCGGAGCAGGCGCTGGCTGCGCTCGTCGACCTGGTCGAGCGCTTCGACGACGGCGATTCGCCGGCTCCGGAGGCCCGGGAGCCCGTGGTGGTCACGGGCGAAGGGACGCTCACCGGCCTGCCGGTCGCACCGGGCGTCGCCCTCGGGAAGGCGCGCCGCCTCGAGCGCGGCGCCCTCGTCGTGTCGCGGCGAACCGCCGAGCAGCCGGAGGCCGAGCTCGCCGCGCTCGAGGCTGCTCTGGAACGCGCTCGCCGTGAGATCGAGACCAGCCGGAGCGCCGTAGCTGCCCGAGTCGGTGACGAGGAGGCCGCGATCTTCGACGCGCATGCCTTGCTGCTCGAGGACGATGCCCTCGTGGGACGTGCGCGACGCGCGATCAGCGAGCAGGCGCTCAGCGCGCCTGCCGCCTGGCAGCTTGCGCTGAAGGAGGCGGAGGCGGCCTGGGCGGCGGTCGAGGACGAGTACCTGCGTGCACGCGTCGGTGATCTCCAGGCGGTCGGGCGGCAGGTGCTCGCCCACCTGGCTGGCGCCCCGGCCGGACCCGTCGTGCGGGGACGGGGGATCGTCGTCGCCGCCGACCTGACACCGGCCGAGACCGTGGCGCTAGATCCTGAGCTCGTCGTCGGGATCGCCACTGCGTACGGTGGGCCCACTTCGCACAGCGCGATTCTCGCCCGCTCGCTCGGGATCCCGGCCGTAGCCGGCCTCGGCGCGGGGCTGCTAGCGGTGCCGGAAGGCACGCCGCTGGCACTGGACGGCGACGCCGGCACAGTGGTTGTGGCGCCGCCGGCAGACGTGGCGCGCGAGCACGAGGAGCGCAGGCGCGAGCACGCCGAGCGGGATCGTCACGCGTGGGCCGCGGCCAGGGCTCCGGCCCTGACCCGAGACGGCGAGCACATCGAAGTGGCCGCGAACGCCGGCTCCCTTGCCGACGCGCGCGCGGCTCTCGCGGCCGGTGCAGACGGAATAGGGCTCCTGCGCACCGAATTCCTCTTCCTCGACAGGGCGAGCATGCCGGACGAGGACGAGCAGGCAGTGGCCTATGCGGAGATCGCCGGGGCTCTCGAGGGCCGACCGGTCGTCTTGCGCACGCTCGATGCCGGCGCGGACAAGCCGCTGCCGTACCTGGGCCAGCCGCCTGAGGCGAACCCGTTCCTCGGCGTACGCGGGGTGCGGCTCGCTCTCGCGCGCCCAGAGCTGCTCGAGACGCAGCTCCGCGCCGCTTTGCGCGCGGCCTCGGAGCACCCGCTCGAGATCATGTTCCCGATGGTGGCGACGCTCGCGGAGCTCCATGCTGCGAAGGCGCTTCTGGAGCGCTGCCGCGCCGAGCTCGCGGTCGAAATGCCGCCCGTCGGCGTGATGATCGAGGTGCCCGCGGCGGCGCTGCTCGCGGATGCGTTCGCGCGCGAGGTGGACTTCTTCTCGATCGGCACAAACGACCTCGCCCAGTACACGATGGCGGCGGAACGCGGGAACGAGCGGCTTGCCGAGCTGGCGGACGGGCTCAACCCCGCAGTCCTGCGCCTCGTCGCGTTCGTCGGCGAAGCCGCCGCCAGGCATGAGCGCAAGGTGGCCGTGTGCGGCGAGCTGGGGGGCGACGAGCAGGCCGTGCCTCTGCTGCTCGGGCTTGGCGTTCGTGAGCTGAGTGTCGCTCCTCCGCTCGTCCCGCGCGTCAAGGAGGTGGTGCGAGGGATCGAGCTGGAGGAGGCGCGCAGGCTCGCGGCGACTGCTCTGGAGCAGGACTCGGCGCACGCGGTCCGCGAGCTCGTCGCTCACAAGGTCCCGGCATGAGCGCGCGACCCGCCTTGGATGCCGCGTGACTGGCGCGGCACTGCTTGTGCGACTGACGTCGCTTCGTATCGCGCTCGTGCCGGTCGTGATGGGCCTGATCCTGCTCGAGGGCGACTGGAAGCATGCGGAAGCCGTCGGCGCGCTCGTCTTCGCCGCCGCTGCTGCGACCGATTTCCTGGACGGCTACCTGGCTCGGCGCTGGCGTGTGACCTCCACGCTCGGCTCGTTCCTCGACACGACCGCCGACAAACTGCTCGTCTCCGGGGCGCTCATCGCGCTCGTGGCCGTCGACCGCACATCCGCGTGGATCGCGATGGTGGTGGTGGCGCGTGAGCTGGTCATCCTCGCCCTGCGCGGCGTGGTCGCCTCGGAAGGGGCGTGGCTCGAGCCGTCGGTGTGGGGCAAGCTCAAGACGAACGTGCAGTTCCTGGCCGTGCTGCTCGCCATCCTGCGCCCGGGAGACCCGCTCGGGCCGCTGTACCTCGACGAGTGGGTGATGCTGGCCGCCGCGTTCGTGACGGTCATGTCCGCTGTCGAGTACCTGACACGCTTCGCCGGGGTACTCGGCTCAGCGGGCTCTTCGAGATAATTCTCCTCGTTCGGGGGAAGGCGCCCGCGGCAGGCCTCAGTACCATGCAGAGCCGATGAGCGCGCTCACGAGACGACTCGCGCGGCTGCTGCTTGTCGGTGCGACCGTCCTTGCGCTGGCCGGCTGCGGCGGTGAGGACGGCGGCGACGACAGCGCGTCGGTTCCCGACTCCGCGCAGCTCGCCCCGGCCGACGCAAGCGTTTTCCTCGCCTTCGACACGGACTTGGAGGGGGAGCAGTGGCGGCAGGCGGAGACGCTGCTCGATCGCTTCCCTTCGGGCGACAAGCTCCTCACCTCGCTGCGTGAGGAGCTCGCCGACGAGGATGTGAGCTTCGAGCGTGACGTCAAGCCGGCGCTCGGCCCCGAGGTCGGCGTCGTCGTCTTCGACATCGGCTCGGACGACCCGGCCGTTGTCCTTTACACCCAGCCGCGCGACCAGGCGAAGCTGGAAGCGCTGCTTGCGAAGGGCGACGAGGAGGTCGTGACGCGCGACGTCGAGGGCTGGACGGTGGCGGCCGAGACGCAGGCCGAGCTCGATCGCTTCACCCAGGGCCGTGAGCGAGGCGTGCTCGCCGACGAGGGCGACTTCAAAGACGCCATGGGCGACCTCGAAGAGGACGCGATGCTGGCCGTCTACGTGGGCGGCGAGGGCGTCCGGAACGCGGTGAAAGGGCAGCTGGGCGGACAGCTTGCGATGCCGGGTCTGACGGAGGGCCTCGACCGCTTCCGCGCCTTCGCCTTGGCTGCCTCGGCCGAAGCACAGGGTTTTCGCTTCGACGCGCTGGTCGCGCGAGACGGCGGACTCGAGCTCGGCGAGTACGCCCCGGTGCTGGACGAGGAGGTGCCGGGCAAGCCGCTCTTCTTCCTGTCCGCCGCCAATCTCGACGACCCGGCTCGCCAAGCCCTCGACGCGGCGCGAGAGAGCATCCCCAGCTTCGCCTCCCAGCTCGCCCAGTTCGAGCGAGCCCTGGGGCTCTCCCTCGAAGACGACGTGATCGCATTGCTCGACGGCGAGCTGGCTCTGGCGGTGTACCCGGAAACCGGCGGCCCCTTGCCGGTCGCGGTCGATCTCCTGCTCGCCGTCGACGACGAGGCAAAAGCGGAGCGCCTGATGGAGCGCCTCGAGGCGCTCGCGGAGCTCGGCGACGTCGGTCAGGGCAGCGCCACGACGATCGCCGGGGTCGATGCGCACGAGCTGCGCTTCACCGGGGAGGACTTCTCGATCTTCTGGGCGGTCTCTGACGGGAAGCTCGCCGTGGCCAGCAGCCCCGGTGCGTTCGAGAAACTGCATGCTGACAGCGGGCGGCTGGCCGACGATCCGGCCTACGGCGAGGCGCTCGAGACCGCCGGCGTTCCGGACCGGGTTGGTGCGATCGTCTACTCGGACATCGCAGCCTCGGCTCCTTCCCTGCTCGAGCTGGCCGGGGACGACGAGGAGATCCAGGAACTGCGCGCGAATCTGGCCGCGCTGCGGTGGGCGATCTTCTACGGGTCCGGCGACCGCTTTTCGGGATTCGTGAGGATCGAGTAGCGTTTTCGGCATGACATCCCGCGAGTTCCTCTTCTCATCGGAGTCCGTCACAGAGGGCCATCCGGACAAGATGGCCGACCAGATCTCGGACTCGATCCTCGATGCTGTGCTGGCGCAGGACCCCGACGGACGCGTCGCCTGCGAGACGCTCATCACGACCGGGCTCGTCATCGTGGCGGGCGAGATCACCACCGAGTGCTACGTCGACATCCCGCGGCTCGTGCGACGCAAGGTGCGTGAGATCGGCTACGACCGTGCCAAGTACGGCTTCGACGCGGAGACGTGCGGAATCATCGTGGCGATCGACGAGCAGTCACCGGACATCGCCCAGGGCGTCGACGCCTCGTACGAGGTGCAGCACGATCCAGGAGACGACGATCCGCTCGACCAGCTCGGCGCCGGTGATCAGGGGATGATGTTCGGCTACGCAACGAACGAGACCGAGGAGCTGATGCCGCTCCCGATCATGCTCGCCCACAAGATCTGCAGGCGGCTCGCCGAGGTGCGCAAGGCGGACGTTCTGCCCTACCTGCGCCCGGACGGCAAGGCGCAGGTGACCGTGCGCTACGCCGTGGACGACGACGGACGTCAGACGCCCGTGGCGATCGAGCGTGTGCTCGTCTCGGTTCAGCATCGCGACGGGCTGGACGCCGATGCGCTGATCAAGCCCGACCTGGCCGACCACGTGCTGCGCCCCATCCTGCCCGCCGACATGTACGACGAGCGGCGCCTGCTCGGCGACAAGGACTTCTTCTATTGCAACCCGACCGGCAAGTTCGTGCTCGGCGGACCCATGGGCGATACGGGCCTGACCGGCCGCAAGATCATCGTCGACACCTACGGCGGCGCAGCGCGCCATGGCGGCGGCGCCTTCTCGGGCAAGGATCCGACGAAGGTGGACCGCTCGGCTGCCTATGCCGCGCGCTACGTGGCGAAGAACATCGTGGCAGCCGACCTGGCCGACCGCTGCGAAGTGAATGTCGCCTACGCCATCGGCGTCGCGCATCCGGTTTCTATTGCCGTGACCACGTTCGGCACCGAGCGTGACGGACTGTCACCGACCCGCATCGAGGAGCTCGTCCGCGAGCACTTCGACCTGCGCCCCGCCGCGATCCTGCGCGACCTCGACCTGCGCCGGCCGATCTACTCCAAGACGGCCGCCTACGGCCATTTCGGGCGCGACGACCACGACTTCACCTGGGAGCGCACTGACAAGGCTTCCGAGCTCCGCGCCGCGGCTGGTCTCGGAGAAAAACAGCCGGCCTAGTCGCCGAGGGACGCCGCCGCCGTCCGGGCCACACGGCCGTTGCAGAGAACGGCTTGCGACACAATGCGAGCAGGCCGGCCGGAGGAGCAGCTCGGCAGGAGGCGAATTCGGGTGGGTGCACGTCGCCGTCCGTACCCCTCGCGAGCTTGCCCTGATCGCGGCGCTGACCCGCAACCGTGGCGAGCTGAACGCCGCCGCCCTCGAGCGCATTCTGCGCCGGCTGGCCAGCCTACGCACCTGACCGGCCGGAGAGCGCCACGTGCCCGCCACCGGCCAGGTGCGGCGCGCCCAGCTGACCCTGCGCTCTCTCAACGCATGCTCGGGCGCTCGTAGTCGATGAGTCTTGGCGCCGTCGACGGTCCCAGGAGAAGGAATCCGGCAAGCAGGAGGTATCGACGTGTTGCTCGAGGACAAGAACGCTGTGATCTACGGGGGCGGAGGCTCGATCGGCGGTGCGGTCGCGCGTGCCTTCGCGCGCGAGGGGGGAAAGGTCTTTCTCGCCGGCCGTACCCGCACGAAGCTCGAGAAGGTGGCCGAGAAGATCCGCTCTGCCGGTGGGGTGGCCGAGACGGCCGAAATCGATGCGCTCGACGAGCAAGCGGTCGACGAGCATGCCGATGCTGTGGCGGCGGAGGCCGGAGGTATCGATATCTCCTTCAACCTGATCACGCACGGCGACGTGCAGGGAACCCCACTTGCCGAGATGTCGCTCGAGGATTACGCCCGTCCGGTCGTGACCGCGGTGAGCACGACGTTCCTGACCGCGCGGGCGGCCGCCCGCCACATGATCAGGCAGCGATCGGGCGTGATCCTCGTGTTCGGCGGCTCGGGCGAGCCGATGCGCGACTACTACCTGGGTGGCCTCCAGGTCGCGTTCGAGGCGCTCGAGTCGATGCGGCGGCAGCTGGCCTCCGAGCTTGGACCGCACGGCGTGCGCGTCGTGACCCTGCGAACGGGCGGCGTGCCCGAGACGATCCCAGAGGGCACCAGCGGGCGTGAGCGGATCGTCGGAGACATCGAGAAGCTGACCATGCTCGGACGGGCCGCGACGCTCGAGGATGTCGGCAACGTGGCAGCCTTCGTAGCCTCAGACCGTGCTCGAACCATGACCGCGGCCACGGCCAACATCAGCTGCGGCGCGCTGGTCGACTAGAGCTGTCCGCCACTAGTGCAGGGACTGTCCCGAACGGGACTGTCCCGTCAGAAGCCGACCCTTACGGTCCCGCAGCAGGGACAGGCCGAAGAGAGTTCTTACGACGTGGCCGGCCGCACGAAGAGTCCCGCCGCCGCCTTCTCACCGACGGCGCGCTCGGCGCCGTTCAGGCGGACGGTGAACTGGCCCGCAGCCGGTTGCGCAGCCACGAGCTCGATCTCTCGGTCCGGGACGAGCCCTTCGTCGTAAAACCAGTGCAGCAGCTCGCCGTCGTGCTCGGCCAGTCGCACGATTGTCGCCCGCGCGCCCGGCTTCAGCTCCGCGAGCGCGGCTAGATCGCGGTTCTCCTCCTGCTCGAAGGCGGGATCGACCGGCCAGCCGTGCGGGCAGCGCTGGGGATTCCCCAGCCGCTCCGCGATGCGCTCGACCATATCCTCGGTGAAGGTGTCGCCGAGCTCGTCGGCATAGACATGCGCCTCGGCGGCCGTATAGCCCATGAAGTCGGTGAGCAGCCGTTCGATGATGCGGTGCTTGCGCACGACGCGCTCGGCGCGCGCGCGTCCGGAATCTGTGAGCAGCGCTTCCTTGTGCTTGCCGCGCTCGATCAGGCCCTCGGCCTCGAGGCGCTTGAGCATCTCTCCGGCCGACGCTCGCGACACGCCCAACATCTCGGCCACGCGTGCGGCGAGCGTGGGGGAGCCGGAGGTGAGCGGACGGTACTCCCCGATAGGAAAAGCGAGGAAGTAGATCGTCTCGAGGTACTCGTCGACTGAGTGGCGATGGGCTACGATCGAGGCCGCCTTCTGGTTGACTGCGAGCGTCCGCGGCCACTATAGTCCCGTCGTTTTGTAAGGTGTCCCTTACAACAACGGCAGGAGTCTCCGTCGTGTCGACCGCTCAGATTCTCGTGCTCGGCGCAGTCGCCGGGTTCACCATCTTCCTCGGCCTGCCGGCCGGGCGACTACGAGATCTCGATGCTCGCATCCGCGCGGGGCTCAGCGCGCTCGCTGCCGGAATCCTGATCTTTCTGCTCTGGGATGTCCTCGTGCACGGTGTGGCACCTGTCGAAGAGGCGCTCGAACTCGCCGTCGAGGGTGAAGGATCGTGGGGCAAATTCGTCGGGCTCGGCACGCTGCTTGCGGCAGGTCTCATCGCCGGGCTGATGAGCCTCGTCTACTACGACCGCTGGCTGCGCACCCGCCGGGCGTCGCCGCTCGTGGGCCCTGGTGCGGCCGCCGTCGACGAGTTTGCCGCGCTCACGGCGTTCGAGCGCCTTACTGCCGGCCATCGCTTGGCGCTCCTGATCGCCACCGGCATCGGGCTGCACAACTTCGGCGAGGGACTCGCAATCGGTCAGTCCGGCGCGGCCGGAGAGCTGTCGCTCGCCTTCGCGCTGATCATCGGCTTCGGCCTCCACAACGCCACCGAGGGCTTCGGGATCATCGGCCCGATGGCCGCGGAGAACATCCGCCCGAGCTGGCGCTTCCTCGGCTTGCTGGGACTGATCGGTGGCGCGCCCACCTTCCTCGGCACTGTCGTCGGTCAGGCATGGGTGAGCGAGGCGTTGTCAGTGACGTTCTTCGCCGTCGCGGCAGGCTCGATCTTGTACGTGGTGCAGGAGCTGATGAACGTGAA
>DAITAO010000029.1:0-32415 GCA_036824245.1 Gaiellaceae bacterium
CGCGCGCGCCGCCGAGCTCCTCGCGCGCCGGCCGGCCGCCGGCGTCGCCACCCGCTTTCGCGTAGCCCCACAGCGGGCCCAGACGCTCCTGGCCGGCGTGTTGATCCTGGCAGAGCTCCAGCGAAGGATCGGGATGCCGTTCCAGGTGCGCCGCGGCGGCATCCGCGAGGGCGCCGCGCTCGAGCTGCTGGCACGCAGCGCCGCGGCCTAGTACAGCTATTCGCCGGGGGCGTGAGCCTTCGCGAGGTCGCCGATGATTTAGGCGAGCTCCCGGGGGCGCGACCACATCGGCCAGTGGCTCGTCGGCAGGTCAACCCAGGTGACGTCGCGCAGCTCGGTGAGACCACCGAGCCACGCATAGCCCTCTTTGACCGCGGCCTTGTACTGGTCGGACGTGTACCCCGTGCAGATGACCGTGCTCGGCACGTCGAGGCGCGCGTCGTTCGTCAGCACAGCACCTTCGCGGAGGACGCCACCCGGCTCGGGAACGGCCCGCCGCCGGAAGGTCTCGAGCTGCTCTTCGCTGAGCCCGTCGAGGTTCTCTCCCTCCTCGAGCTCCTTCTGCGAGGGAAGCGGCTTCTCGACGCCGGAAAAGTCGGGCTCGCTCGCGCCGGTCCCGGGGGCGGAGTCTACGTACACCATCGCCGCGATCCGCTCCGGGACCCGGTCGCTCGCGGCGTAGCCGGCGAACCCGGCCCCGCTGTGCACGGCGAGCACGACAGGCGACCCCGCCGACCTGACCGCCTCGCAGATCGCGTCGACGTGGTCGGACAAGGTGATCGCGGATCGGTCGGCATCAGCCGACTCGAGACCGGGCAGCGTCACCGCGGTGACGTCGTGGCCGTCGGCACGCAACGCGGCGGCGACCTCGTCCCACGCCCACGCGCCGAGCCAGAACCCGGGAACCAGGACAATCGGTGCGGTAGTCATTCCTCGACCCTAAACCCCGACCCGTCCTCCTACCTCAACGCCTGTCACCACGTCCTGCCGAGTACACCTAGTCGCGTTCTCGCGACTCTGGGTGGGCATCCAGCAGTGAGGCCAGCACGAGCCGGTCGCGGTCGTACGTCAGCACCTGCTCGGCTTCCTCGGGCGGCAACCAGGTGATCTCGTCCACCTCGCGCTGCGGCACGAAGCTCCCGCTCAGTGGTTGCATGAGCCAGTAGCGCACCTGCTTGGGCCGGCCATGCGCGTCCCGGTAGAAGCTCGACGCGAGCTCGCGCACCAGCTCGCAGCGCAGGCCTGTCTCCTCCTCGACCTCACGGAGCGCGCACTCCTCGTCCTCCTCCCCGTCCGTGCACTTGCCCTTCGGGATAGACCAGTCGTCGTAGCGCGGCCTGTGCACGATCAGCACCTCGACCGACCCGCCCGGCAACTCGCGGGTGACGAGACCGCCGGCGGCGCGGACGGTCAACGCCAGGCCTTGTTCCCGGCCCTGTCGAGCGTCGCCCAGGCGCGGGGCAATTCCGCCCGAGCCTCAGCGCGACGCGCGCGCTGACGCTCGACGAGCCCGCCCGCGGCGAACGCCGACGCCGGCGTGCCCACCCGTCGTTGCAGGTCGCGAATCCTCTCCTCGGCAACTACCGCGTCCTGGTGCTCGCCGACGACGTCCTGGAAGCGCTTCGCCGCCCTTAGAAAGCGTTTCGCCGGCTTGCCCACCGCCGGGGCCGCCAGCTCGGCCGCGTAGCGCGCACGCTTACCGCGGATCCGCAGCCGATGGAGCTCCTCGTCCGAAGGATCGCTCGAGAGCTTCCGTGCGGCGCGCCGGAGCTTCATGAACTCTCCCGCAGCAATGTCCTCGAGCGACGCGGCCGCACTGCGCACGCGCGGCGCACGCGCGGTCCGCTCGAGCTCGCGCAGCAGCTCGAAGTAGCGTCCACTCCGGAGCGCACCCCAGGCCCGGGCGTGTGCCTCGCGCCGCTCGGCCTCGACGAGCTCCACGAACGCCCGCACGCCGACCTCCGCCTCGTCGCCGAGCGTGGCCGCCTCCATGCGCAAGTACTCGATCAGCACGTCGGTGTCACGCAGTGGGCCGAGCTCTCCGGCGAGCCAGCGCAGCTCGTCGCGCAGGGGCTCGCTCCACTCGGGCGCGAGCAGCGGACGAGCGGCGCGCAGCATCGCGCGCAGCCGCCGGGTCGCCACGCGAAGCTGGTGGACGTCCTCGGCGTCGGTGCCCAGCCGCACGCCGGGGTCGTGGAGGAGGACGCGTTCGTACTGCGTGTGCAGCTGCCAGACCAGATGGTCGATCGGCGGCGCGCTCGGCTCGGGCTTGCTGAGTGTCTGCCCGGCCGGGACGCCCAGTGCCCGAGCGAGCTTGGGACTCTCGGTGCCCTGTTGTGCACCAGCCTGCCGGAGCCGCTGGGCGAGCGCGTCCAGGATCGAGTCGTCGCCGTCGATCAGCTCGATCTCGAGCTCCGTGAAGCTGTCCACCTCACGCTGGTCTTCCAGCACTGCCACCTCGTCCGCAGTCACGTCGGCGGCGGCGCCGTCGCGACGGATGCGGACGCCGCTCCTGCGGGTCTGCAGCGTGGCGGCGGGGACGAGCTCGCGGCCTGCCAGTGGAGCAGTGAGCAGCTCGTGGATCTCGGACGGCAGTTGCGCGCCGCCGGCGGATTCCACCTCGAGGCGCCCGGTCGCCCGCGGCAGCTTGAGCTGCCAGAGCGAGCGGCCGTCCTCGACGCGACGCCTCAGGGTGATTCCGCGCCGGAGCAGCCGCCGGTCCTCGGTGTCGTAATACGTCGACGTGAAGAGCCTCGGCGTGAGCGCCTCCCCCTCGAGCGCCTCGAGCAGTTCCGGTTTTCCGACCAGCTTGCGCTCGAGCTCCAGGGTGCTCCTCATCTGGGCCATCCGGCCGATGGTAGAACGCACGGCGCAAAGCGCGCCGTCTTTCGCTCACCTTCACTCCAAGTCAGGTGGGCACGCGGAGCGCCTCTCGGACCCGGAGCCCCGTAGGGCTTCACCACCGGTTCACCACCTCTTCACCAGCGCGCGACCCCGGGCGCGGTCTCCGCGCTGCAAGATCAAGCAGATGTCCAAGGTGCTGATCGTCGAAGACGATGAGGTCATTGCTCGTGGCATGGCGTCTCACCTGTCTCAGGGCGGCTTCGATCCCGTCTGGGTGAGCAAGGGGCAGACGGGTCTGGCGCGCCTGCGCTTCGAGCGGCCCGACGTGTGCGTGCTCGACCTCATGCTGCCCGGCATCGACGGCTGGCAGCTGATCGAGAGCGCGCGCCGCGACGGCATCGGCACGCCGATCGTGGTCGTCAGCGCCAGGGGCAGCGAGCAGGACCGCATCCGCGCGCTCGAGCTCGGGGCCGACGACTACCTCGTCAAGCCGTTCTCCATGGCGGAGCTCGTCGCCCGTGTGCGCGTGGCGGCCCGGCGCGGCGCCCGCGCAGAGGCGCCGGAGCGCGGCGACCCCCTCGAGATCGAGGAGCTGCGGATCGACCCCGACGTCGTGCAGGCGTTCGTCGACGGTGAGAGCGCGGAGCTGACCCCGACCGAGTTCCGCCTGTTGCATGCGCTCGCCCGGGAACGCGGCCGCGTCCTGACGCGCGACGAGCTCATGCAGCGCCTCTGGGGTCGTCGCCAGACGCACCGCGATCGCACCGTCGACGTCTTCGTGCGCAAGCTGCGCGACAAGATCGACCGCCGCGCGAGCGAGCACACCTTCATCCAGACGCGCTACGGCGTCGGGTACAAGCTCGAGCCGCTGCCCAAATTCATCGCTGAAGTCCGAGCGCTGGCGAAATGACGCTTCGCGGCACAGGGCGTCGTTCCATAAGCGCTCGTTTGCAAGCCGACGCGTCCTAGAGACTCCGCGCCTGTGCGTGCGCGGGTCGGGCTACCGCTCGTAGCGGGTCTGCTGCTTGCTGCGGCGGTCTTGCTCGCCATCCTCGAGGTCGGCGAGCGCGAGGGCGCGCTCTCGAACTGGCAGGCGCTCGCTCTCGGCCTCGTGCAAGGACTGACCGAGCTGCTGCCGATCTCCTCCTCGGGCCATCTGATCCTCGTCCCCTGGCTCGCCGACTGGCACTACCTCGAACAGAACGACGACTTCAACCAGACCTTCGATGTCGCGCTGCATCTCGGAACGCTCGTGGCGGTGGCGGGCTACTTCAGGCATGACATCGCCAACCTCACGCGTGCATGGCTGGCGAGCTTCCGCCGGCGCCGGATTGCGAGCGTGGAGGAGCGCCTTGCGTGGGCGGTGGCAGCGGCCACGGTCCCGGCCGCCATCGTCGGAGCGCTCGGCGAGAGCTTCATCGCGGACTCGCTCGGCGAGCCGTGGCAGATCGCGATCCTCCTGGCCGTCTTCGGCGCGGCGCTGTGGTTGGCCGACCGGCGGCCCCAGGAACGCGACATTTACTCGCTGAGCGTGCGCGACGCGGTCGCGATCGGGGTTGCGCAGTCTCTTGCTCTCGCTCCGGGCGTTTCCCGCTCGGGAATCACGATCACGGCCGGGCGCCTGCTCCGCCTCGACCGCGACGCCGCCGCCCGCGTCTCGTTCCTCCTCCTCGTCCCGATCACTCTCGGCGCAGTGGTCTACAAGGGCTTCTCGGACGTCGTCTTCGGCGATCTTCCGCCCGGCTCGGCCGGACCGTTCGCGGTCGGCGTCCTCGCAGCGGCGGCGAGCGGGCTGGTGGCGATTGTCGGGCTGCTCGGCTACGTGCGCCGCCACGACTACTCGCTCTTCGCCGTCTACCGGCTCGCCCTCGCTCTGTTCGTGCTGACGTTGGTCGTCTCAGGCGTCCGCGACGCCTCCTTCTAGTCGGTTTCGCCGCCGCGTAATGAGGAATGCACCGTCCGTGCCGGAGCTCGGCTACGCACTCTCGAGCGAGGAGCATCCGCCCAACGACCTCGTCCGCTACTCGCGGGCGGCGGAGGAGGCGGGCTTCTCGTACGCGCTCGTGTCCGACCACTTTCACCCGTGGATCGACGAGCAGGGCCACAGCCCGTTCGTCTGGGCCGTGATCGGCGGCATCGCACAGGTGACAGAGCGCCTGCGGCTGGGCACAGGCGTTACCTGCCCGATCATCCGCACGCACCCGGCGATCGTGGCGCACGCGGCGGCGACGGCCGCAGCGATGATGCCGGGCCGCTTCTTCCTGGGCCTCGGCACGGGCGAGAACCTCAACGAGCATGTGGTCGGCTACGGCTGGCCGGCGGCCGACGAACGTCTCGACATGCTCGAGGAAGCGCTCGAGGTCATCAAGGTGCTCTGGGAGGGCGGCGAGCAGACGTTTCGCGGCGCCTACTACACGGTCCAGGATGCCCGCCTCTACACGCTGCCAGACGAGCCGCCGCCGGTGGCGATCGCCGCGGGCAAGCCGCTGGCCGCCGAGCTGGCCGGTCGCGAGGGCGATGCGTTCATCGGTGTCGCACCCGAGTCCGAGCTCGTCGATCGCTTCGAGCAGGCGGGCGGAGGCGGAAAGCCGCGCTACGGCCAGGTCACGTGCTGCTGGGCCGAGGAGGAGGCCGAGGCGCGCCGGACCGCCCACCGTGTCTGGCCGAACGCCGGCATCAAGGGCGACCTGTCGCAGGAGTTGCCGCTGCCCAGCCACTTCGAGCAGGCGGCGCAGAACGTCACCGAGGACGACGTCGCCGAGATGGTCGTCTGCGGCCCAGACGTCGACCGCTACGTCGAGATGATCGGGAAGTACGAGGAAGCCGGTTACGACCACGTCTACCTGCACCAGGTGGGCCGCGACCAAGAAGGCTTTCTGAGGTTCGCCGAGCGCGAGCTGCTGCCTCGGTTCTCCTCGTAGATCGCGGGGAGGGCTATTCTGCCTAGGTAGTGCCTAGGCGAAGCACGTATACGGCTGGAGAGGCGGCCAGGCGCCTCGGCATCAGCCTCGACACGCTGAGGCGCTGGGACCGCGAGGGTCGGATCCGCACGACACGCGATCGCGCGAATCGGAGACTCGTGCCGGCGACGGAAGTGGAGCGGCTCCGCGCGCGCGATATCGGCCATGAGCTCTCCGCGCGCAACCGCTTCACGGGGGTCGTGCGTGAGGTGAAGGTCGAAGGGCTGGTGGCGCAGGTCGAGCTGGAAGCGGGGCCGTTCCGGATCGTCTCGATAGTCACCAGGGAGGCGGTAGAGGAGCTCGGACTCGAGCCCGGCATGCCCGCGACAGCGCTCGTCAAGGCAACCTCGGTGCTCCTCGAGCGGTGAGGCTAAGCGCCCTCGTGGTCGTGCTCGCCGCCTTGGCGGGCTGCGGGGGAGGAGGCGACGAGCTGACCGTCTTCGCGGCCTCGTCGCTCACCGACGTCTTCGAGCAGGTCGACCCGGCAGCCCGTTTCAACTTCGCCGGCTCCGACGATCTGGCCACTCAGATTCGGGAAGGTGCCGAGGCCGACGTCTACGCGTCGGCGGACGTGGAACACGCGCTCGCGCTCTACGGCGAGGGCCTCATCGAGCGGCCGCGCCTGCTCGTCTCCAACCACGTGGTCGTAATCGTCCCGCGCTCGAACCCAGCGGGCATCCGCTCGCTCGCCGACCTGGCGCGCAAGGGCGTCAAGGTCGTGATCGCCGCCCCGGGCGTGCCCGTCGGGGACTACGCGCGCACGGTGCTCGCGGCTACACCGCACGGCAAGGCGATTCTCGAGAACGTGGTCAGCGAGGAAGAGGACGTCAAGGGCGTGGTCAGCAAGGTCATGCTCGGCGAGGCGGACGGCGGGTTCGCTTACCGGACAGACATCGGGGCAGCGAGGGACGTGGTCGAAGTAGGCGGCGCACTCGCACGTGCCGAGTACGCGATCGCCGTCGTAAAGGAAGGCGATCGGGACGCCGCGGAGCGCTTCCTGGAGCGTGTGTTCGGCGAGGACGGCCGGCGCGCGTTCCTCCGCGCAGGCTTCGTCACCTCGACCTCGGACGGACGGCCGGTGGAGTGAGACGCCTGTTCGATGTCGCGGTCGCCGTCGCCGCCGGGGTCGCCTTCGCGTTTCTGCTGTTGCCGTTGCTGGCGCTCTTCCTTCGGGTGGACCCGGGCGATCTGCTCTCGGCACTCGCGAGCGAGCCGGCGCGCGAAGCGCTACTCGTCAGCCTGAAGACGAGCCTGATTGCGCACGTGATCATTCTGGTCGTCGGGACGCCGGTTGCGTATGTACTGGGTACGCACGAGTTCCGCGGACGGCGCGCGTTGATCACGGCGGTCGAGCTGCCGCTGGTGCTGCCGCCCGCCGTGGCGGGCATCGCGCTACTTGCGGCGTTCGGCCGCCGCGGGCTGCTCGGCGACTCGATCGACGCGCTCGGCCTCTCCTTGTCGTTCACCCAGACCGCCGTCGTGCTGGCGATCGTGTTCGTGGCCAGCCCGTTCTACGTCCGGCAGGCGATCGCCTCCTTCGCGGCAGTCGACAGAACGCTCATCGACGCGGCGCGCACGCTCGGCGCTGGTCGCGGCCGCGTCTTCGCGCGCGTAGCGGTGCCTTTGGCGGCCGGCGGTCTGGGTGCCGGATCATCTCTCGCCTTCGCACGTGGACTGGGCGAGTTCGGCGCCACCATCATCTTCGCCGGCAGCTTCCCGGGCGTGACCCGCACCGCCCCCCTCGCCATCTACGCCGAGCTCGACCACGACTTCGACGTCGCCGTCGCGCTCGGCGCCGTCCTCGTACTCGTCAGCGTGGCGGTGCTCGCGGCCGTCAGCCTGCTCCCAGCATGGACTCGCTACACCTCGACCTCTCCCATACCCTTCGCCCGTTCCGCCTCGAGCTGACGCTCGCCGTCGGCGGTGAGACGGTCGCGTTGGTCGGCCCGTCCGGGGCCGGCAAGACGACCGTCCTGCGCGCCGTTGCCGGACTCCTGCGCCCGGAGCGCGGGCTCGTCTCGGTGGGGAGCGAGCTCTGGCTCGACACACAACGCGGCTTCTTCACTCCGCCGGAGCACCGGTCGGTCGGGCTCGTGTTCCAGGAGTACGCACTCTTCCCGCACCTCAGCGTCGAGCAGAACGTTGCCTTCGGAGCGCGCCGACCCGTCGCACCCTTTTTGGAGACGTACGGCCTCGCCCCACTCGCCGGCGTTCGGCCGCGGCACCTTTCAGGTGGAGAGCGGCAGCGCGTGGCGCTCGCGCGCGCGCTGGCACGCGATCCCCAGGTACTGCTGCTCGACGAACCACTCGCTGCGCTCGACACCCAGACACGCGCCGAGGTGCGCGGCGAGTTGAGGGGTCGGTTGCGCGCCGCCGGCCTCCCCACCGTGCTAGTTAGCCATGACTTCGCGGACGCGGCCGCCCTCGCCGACCGCGTCGCGGTGATCGTCGAGGGCCGCATCGTTCAGCAGGGGACCGCGGCGGAGCTCGTAGCGGCGCCCGCAAGCCCTTTCGTCGCGTCGTTCGCCGGAGGGAACGTCCTGCGCGGGCGAGCGCGCCGCGTGGACGCGGGCCTCACCGAAGTCACGCTCGAAGACGGGACGCTCGTGGTCACGACCGACTCGGGCGAGGGCCATGTCTGCGTGGTTGTGTACCCGTGGGAGATCGCGCTCGCGCATCGCGCGCCGGACGACTCCATGCAGAACCACGTTTCTGGCACGGTGTCGAGCATCGTCCCGGTCGGCAACCGCTTGCGCGTGTGCGTAGGTCCCTTGACCGCAGAGATCACCGGCGCGTCGGCCGAGCAGCTTCGCGTGCACGAGGGCCAGCTCCTGGTCGCCAGCTTCAAGGCCGCCGGCACGCGGCTGCTGCCCCTCGGCGGGTAGCGCCACTTTGCCCTCCCCGGCTACGCCGTCACGAGGTTCTTCGGCTCGATGTCGTCGGTACACTCGCCCGCACCGGGGTGCCGCGCAGCGGCTGAGATCACACCCGTAGAACCTGATCCGGTTCGTACCGGCGAAGGGAGGCCCGACGAGCGACAAGTCACCGAACTGGGGAATCGAGCCTGTCCCGGATCGGCTGCGCGTGCTGGGCCTGCTCGATACGACCCTGCTCTGGAGCAATCTGGGCGTCTCGCTGCTCGTGCTCGTCGCAGCCGCTTTTCTCGTACCGGCGCTTTCGCTGCAGGATGCGCTGCTCGCCATCGTGGCCGGCAGCCTGATCGGCAACCTGATGCTCGGGACCGCCGGCCTGATCGGCGCCGACGCGCGAGTTCCCTCCATGGTGCTCATGCGCGTGCCCCTCGGTCAGCGCGGCTCCTACCTGCCGACCGGACTGAACATCGCGCAGTGCCTGGGCTGGGCGGTCTTCGAGCTGATCATCATCGCGGCGGCCGCACGGGCGCTGTCGGATGAGCTGCTCGGCGTCGGAGCGACGTGGTTCTGGACGCTCGTCTTCGGCGCCGCCGCAGCTGCGATGGCGCTGATGGGGCCGGTCGGCGTCGTGCGCCGTTTCATTCGCAAGTACGCCGTGTGGGCGGTCTTCGGCTCGCTCGTCTACCTGACCTGGTGGGCGCTCGCGGAAGCCGACGTCGGCGATCTCTGGTCGGCGCCGGGCGAGGGCGGTAGCTCGATCTGGCTCGGGATCGACCTGGTGGTGGCCATCACCGTGTCGTGGACGCCGCTCGTCGCCGACTACACCCGCTTCTCACGTGACCGCCGGACCGCATTCGTCGGCGCCGGCCTCGGGTACTTCCTCGCCGGCACGTGGATGTTCGTGCTGGGCACGTTCCTGGTGCTGTCACGCGGTCTGTCGGATCCGGTCGAGGTGCCGGCCGCCGTGGCCGCGGCCGGGCTGGCGGCCGGGCTGGCCCTCCTCGCGGTCACGGTCGACGAGACCGACGAGGCGTTCGCGAACATCTACTCGGGCGCGGTGTCGCTCCAGAACCTGCTGCCGCGCATCCCACAGAGGCTGCTGATCGCGCTCGCCGCGGTACTGGCGACTGTCGGCGCACTCAGCATCGAGCTGCGCAACTACGAGACGTTCCTGCTCCTTCTGGGCTCGTTCTTCGTGCCGCTCTTCGGCGTCCTGCTCGCCGACTGGCTGCTCTCAGGCCTGCACTACAGGCGCGACGACGTGTTCCGAGGGCCGGCGTTCCGCCCGGGGCAGATCGCAGCGTGGCTGGCGGGATTCGCTCTCTACCACTGGCTGCACGTGCCGCCGCTCGGACCGTCGTGGTGGGTCGACTGGGTCGAGGCGATCGGGCAGCCTGAGTGGGAGTACGGGGCGACGCTTCCCAGCTTCGCGGTCGCCTTCACGCTGGCGTCGGTCGTCGTGCTGCTGGAGCGGCGGCTGGCGCCCGGGCGTCTCCGGGTGGAGTAGGTGGTCGCCGCCGTGGGGACAGCCGACGGCGTGTACCTCGTCGACCTCGACGAGGAGGAGTTAACGGGCTTCGAGGCGGGCGAGCGTTTGCCACCGTCCTCCGAGGTCGACGTGCCGCTGCCGAGACTCGTGGCCTCGGCCGCCTCGGGCTCGACGGTGGTCGCCGTCGTCGACCGGCGCCCGCCGCTGGCCGTCTCGCACGACGCGGGCATCACGTGGCACGAGGCGGGCGGCGGCCTGCCGGCCGGCCGCTTGGTGGCGATTGCCGCCGACGACCCCGACCTGATCGTCTACGCCGCGCGCAACCGCCTCTACGTGTCGCGTGACGGGGGCCGCTTCTGGCATGCGCTGGTGGCCGAGCTGCCTGCCATCGAGGCGCTCGAGCTCAGGGAAGCCTGAACTCGCCCCGGGCGACGGTCACGGCCGCGCCGCCGACCTCGACGCGCTCGACCTGCTCCGCCGAGCCCACCGCCCGCGCGTAGAGGGTGGAGGGCCGGCCGATCTCCTCGCCCTGAGAGATCTCGACCTCCTCGCCGAACGGCACGACGCCGTGCCGGGCCAGGTGCAGCGCCAGCGGTCCGGCGGCCGAGCCGGTGGCCGGATCCTCGGGCACGCCGAATGCAGGCGCGAACACACGCGACTTCCAGCTGTGCCCGTTGCCTGCGAAGCAGTTGAAGCCGAGCCGCCCCAGCGTGGCAAGACGGCCGAGATCGGGAGCGAGCCCCGCGAGAGCTTCGCGCGAGACGACGCGAACGTAGACATTCCGTACGCCGTTGTCGTAGACCTGCACGGGCAGCTCGGAGCCCTCGACGCCGAGCGCGCCGAAGAGTGACGCCTCGTCTCCATCGAACGCCTCGACCGAGGGCAGCGGCTGCTCCATGCGCCCGAACACGATGCGCCCGCCGTCGCGCTCGAGACGCACCGGTACGACGCCGGTGCCGGTCTCGAGCCTGATCTCGTCGAGCTGCAGCGGCGCGGCGAGCACGAAGGCTGTGCCGAGCGTCGGGTGGCCGGCGAAGGGCAGCTCGACGGCCGGAGTGAAGATCCGTATACGCGCGTGGCCCTCGCCCTCGCTGGGATAGACGAACACCGTCTCCGAGAGGTTCAGCTCACGCGCCAGCCGTTGTAGTGAGTCCTCCGGCACCTCGCGCGCGTCCGTGAAGACGGCCACCTGGTTGCCGGCCAGCGGCCGGTTGGTGAAGACGTCGGCGACCACGTAGCGGAAGGTGGGCATCGCCCTTCAACTCTACGCAGGGCGATAGCGTCTGCCACGTGGAGCTCGATCAGCTACGTCCCGGCCTCTGGCGCTGGACGACGCCGCATCCTGACTGGCGCCCCGACGAGGAGTGGGATCGTGACGTCGGCTCGGTGGCCGTCGTGTCCGATGACGCGTTCGTGCTGGTGGACCCGCTGGCTCCTTCCGACGAGGCCGACAGAGAACGCTTCTGGAGAGCTGTCGACGACGATGTGGCACACCACGGGCCGCCGCACGTCGTGCTCACCGTGCCCTGGCACCGGCGCTCGACCGACGAGGTCCTTGACCGTTACGACGACGCCCGTCTCTGGGTTCACCGGCCCGGGGCAGGCGACGCGCGTCGGCATACGGACATCTTTGACGCAGGCGACGCGCTCCCCGCCGGCCTGACGCCCATCGATGGGCGCTGGGAGGGCGAGGCGCTGCTCTGGATCCCCGCCCACCGGGCGCTCGTCTCCGGGGACGTGTTGCTCGGCGGGGCCGACGGCGGCTTGCGTATGTGCCCTGACTCGTGGCTGCCCGAGGACCTCACGCCCGCCGCGCTGCGGGACGCACTCCAGCCGTTGCTCGACCTGCCTGTGGAGCTCGTGCTGCCAGCGCACGGCGAGCCGGTGCTCCAGGATGGCCGAGCGGCGCTCGAGCGCGCCCTCGCACCGTAAGAGCGCAGCTGACGGGACAGTCCCCTGCGGGGACAGTCCCTGCAATATTCTCAGCCGCTCGGATGCGCCTCTACCTCGTCCGACATGCGAAGGCCGCCCCGGGCGAGCCCGACGAGCTGCGCGAGCTGACGGCGCGCGGTCAGGACGACGCCCGCGCGCTCGGCAAGCAGCTCGCGGCGGACGGCGTACGGCCGGACGCGATCCTCACAAGCCCGTTGTTGCGCGCCCGCCAGACCGCGGATCAGCTGGCCCGGGCGCTCGGCGTGGAAGCGGAGCCGGACGAACGGCTCGCGCCCGGGGCCACACCCGAGCGATTGCGCGAGGCGATCGAAGGACGCGGGGAGACGGTGCTGGCGATCGGTCACCAGCCTGACTGGGGCCGTATCGCAGCCGCCCTCAGCGGGGGTCCGGAGCCGGACTTCCCGACTGCTGGGGTTGTGGCCGTCGAGCTCGACGACTGAGCCGCCGTTCCATGCGCCTGCACCAGGCGATGTTCCACTCGAGCAGATCGAGGCCGTACTCGAGGGCGTGGTACGGGAACTCGTGCTCGTCGCGCAGCGCGCGGGCGTTGGGCTCAATCTCGGTGCGGAAGTGCTCGAGCGACTGCTCCAGGTCCTGTCGCCAGGCCCGCATATTGGCGAGCACCTCCTCCGGCTCGAGCAGGTCGCCCAAGAAGAGCTTGAGCAAGCCCTCCGCGCGCATGCCGAACTCGAGCGGTCGCGGCGCCGTGAGCCAGTCGTGGAGCGCCTCGCGGCCGGCCGCCGTTAGCCGGTAGGTGGTGCGCGAGATGCCCCCGCGAGGGTCGTCGGCCGCCTCCACCAGCCCTGCCTCGCGTAGCCTGCGGAGCTCCGGGTAGATCTGCCCGTAGCTCGCGCCCCAGAAGAAGCGGGTCGAACGGTCCGTGATGCGCTTGATGTCGTAGCCGGTCTCGGCGCCGATACCGAGCATGCCGAGGATCACGCGCGCAGTCGGGCTGAGGTCTTGCATATCTACCAGATATAGCTTAGTGTATCTTCCAGATATGTCCAGCGCAGTCGTAGTACGCGACCTGCAGAAGGCGTATGACGGCGTTGAAGCCGTGCGCGGCGTAAGCTTCGAGATCGCGGTCGGCGAGGTGTTCGGTTTGCTCGGCCCTAACGGCGCGGGGAAGACGACGACCGTCGAGATCCTGGAGGGCTACCGGCGCCGCGACGCGGGGACGGTGTCCGTGCTCGGCGTCGATCCGGCACGCGCGTCGAGCAAGTGGCGGGAGCGAATCGGCGTCGTCCCGCAGCTCGGCGAGCTGTTTCCCAACCTCAGCGTCATCGAACACCTGCGTACGTTTGCCGCCTACTACGAGCGGCCGCGCGACCCCGAGGACGTCCTGCGCCTGGTCGGGCTCGAGCAGAAGCGCGACTCGCGGTATCGCACGCTTTCCGGAGGCCAGCGGCGGCGGCTCGACCTGGGCGTAGCGCTGGTCGGTGACCCGGACCTCGTCTTCCTCGACGAGCCGACAACCGGTTTCGACCCCGCCGCCCGGCGTGCCGCCTGGGACACCATCCGCGCGCTGCGCGACCTGGGCAAGACGATCCTGCTGACCACCCACTACATCGAGGAGGCGCACCGGCTGGCGGACCGGGTGGCCGTCCTCCGCGCCGGCGAGATCGTGGCTACTGGCACGCCCCGTGAGCTGATCGGCTCCGCTCCGGCGGCCGAGATCCGCTACCGGCTGAACGGCGAGGAGGTCGTCGTGCACACGGAGGAGCCGACGCGCACACTCCACGAGCTGACCGGCAAGGCGCTCGAGGACGGGCGCGAGCTCGAGGGCCTCGAGGTACGGCGAGCGTCGCTTGAGGACGTCTACCTGTCGCTGACCGGCGAGGAAGGAGTCGAGCCGTGAGGTTCCTCACGGCTCTGGGGCGGCGGTGGCAAAGGAGGCAAGCGGGCGGCGCGCAGGACAGCACACGAGGTGCGGACAAGCGCCGCCCGCGCAGCATCCTGCAGTCCAGCGGCGTCAGCCTTCGGCGGAGCCCGGCTTCGCCGGGCGTGAGCCGAAGGCGGCCAGTGCCGTGAGGTTGTTCCTGCATCAGCTGCGTGTAGAGCAGCGGCTCTTCTGGCGCAGCCGCGAGCTCGCCTTCTTCACATTCCTGCTGCCGGTGATCTTCCTGGTGCTCCTCGGGTCGGCGTACGGCGACGAGGAAGTCGAGGGCGTACGCGGCTACGACTTTCTCCTGGCCGGCATGCTCGGCTACGGCGTCGCGGCGACGACCTTCGCAGGCCTCGGCATTCTGTTGGTGCTGCGACGCGAGGCCGGCACGCTGAAGCGCCTGCGCGCCACGCCGCTGCCGCCGGCGACCTACCTCGCTTCTCTGTTCTCGTCGATCGTGCTCGTCTACCTGCTCGAAGCTGTGCTGCTGGTCGCGCTGGCGAGGATCCTCTTCGACGTCGGCACGCCTGACCGCATCGGCTCGCTGTCTCTCGCCCTGCTGCTGGGAGCGCTCGCGTTCACCGCTCTCGGCGTAGGCATCTCGACGCTCGTGCGCACGTCGGAAGGCGCATCGGCTGTGATCAACGCGGTTTACCTGCCGGCGACTTTCATCTCCGGCTCCTTCTTCTCCGCCGATTCGTTTCCAGGCGTGCTGCAGGCGCTCGCGAGCGTGCTGCCGCTCTCCCACTTCATCGAGCTCGTGCGCGACATCATGCTGGACGACGTGGGCATCTGGGAGCGGCCCGCGGAGGTCGCGATCATCGCCGCCTGGGGCGTCGCAGCCGCGCTGGCCGCCGGCCGCGGCTTCCGCTGGGAACCACGCGAGCGCTGACCGGCGAGGACGCCTGAACCGCTTGCCCGCCGACTAGCAGCGGCGCCCTGGCGGTCTACGCGCCTCGTTGGGGGGCGGTGCTCGCGATTTGCTGCTCGAGGCGGTCCAGGAAGCGCTCGGCCTGGTGCTGGGCGGCCGGGCGGAGCGCAGCGCCCAGGGCGCGGAGCGTGCCGCCGAGCGCGACGTCGGCCGACCATCGCATCTGCGTGGCGCCGTCGAGGGCCACAAGGTCGAAGGACGTATCGACGGCGGCGCTCGCGCCCAGCCGCTTGCCGCGCGCCTGCAGGACGGCGTGGTCGGGCCGTCGCCGCTCGCGCAGCTCGAAGGCGAGCTTGAGGGACAGCGGCGAGTGCGGCAGCTTCATGACCGCCGACCAGTGCTCCGAATCCACGACTTCGAGCTCTTCGATGCCCGGCAGGAAACCGGCAAGCAGCTGCGGGTCGACGAGCGCATCCCAGACCTGCGCGGGCTCCGCGTCGAACCGCTTTGTGCCCTCGATGCGCACGCCGGGACGCTACCCGCACGGTACTCTCATAAATCTCTCATCTGCCGGGCAATAATGATGAAGTGCGCGTCCTGATCGTCGAAGACGAGATCAAGCTTGCCGCGCTGATCCAGCGCGGCCTGCGTCAAGAGGGCTACGCCGCCGACGTTGCTCACACCGGTGAGGAAGGCGCCTGGATGGCCGAGGCCACGGACTACGACGCGATCGTCCTGGACGTGATGCTGCCGGGCATGGACGGCTTCGAGCTGTGCCGGCGCCTGCGTGCAGGCGGAGTGTGGTCGCCCGTGCTGATGCTGACGGCGCGCGACGCGGTGGAGGATCGCATCGCCGGATTGGACACGGGCGCCGACGACTACCTGACCAAGCCGTTCTCGTTCGCCGAGCTGCTCGCGAGGCTACGCGCGCTCGCCCGCCGCGGCCCCGTCGAGCGGCCCGCCGTCCTCGAGGTCGGCTCGCTGCGCCTCGACCCGGCGACGCGCCAGGTGCGGCGCAACGGAACGGAGATCCATCTCTCGGCCAAGGAATTCGCGCTCCTGGAGACATTCATGCGCCGCCCCGGCCAGGTGCTCTCCCGCTTCGACCTGCTCGAGCACGCCTGGGACTACAGCTACGAGAACCGCTCGAACGTCGTGGACGTCTACGTGCGCTACCTGCGGGAGAAGGTCGACAGGCCCTTCGGCGCCGGCTCGATCGAGACGGTGCGTGGCGCCGGCTATCGCTTGCGGCCGGAGGGCGAGTGAGGGCTCGGCTCCTCGCGCGCATCCCGATCCGCCTGCGGCTGTCGCTCGCGTTCTCGCTGGCGATGGCTGTCGTGCTGGCGGCCACGGGTCTCTTCCTCTACCTGCGCCTCGACAGCGCCCTAGGCGGCACGATCGACGACAGCCTCCGAGCACGGGCCGATGACGTCGCGGCGCTGGTTCGGCGCGGCGACTCCGGGTTAGACGAGGGCGAGCGACCGTCCGAGGGCGAGGAAGAGGACATCGAGAGCTTCGCGCAGGTGCTCGACTCGTCGGGAAGAGTGGTCGATGCGACGCCGCCGCTCCAGGATCGCCCGCTGCTGGAAGGGGATGAGCTCGCACGGGCTCTTTCGGGCCGGTTTTTCTTCGACCGTGCTTCCGTGCCCCCGAGCGACGACCCGTTCCGGCTGCTCGCGGCGCCGGTCTTCACCGAGCGGGGAGAGCGGGTCGTCGTCGTCGGCACCTCGTCCGAGGACCACCACGAGGCGCTGGACCAGCTGCTCGGACTGCTCCTCTTAGGGGGCCCGGCGGCCCTGTTGGTGGCCTCGGGTCTGGGGTATGCCCTCGCGTCCGCGGCCTTTCGCCCGGTCGAGGCCATGCGCCGGGAGGCCGAGGCGATCTCGGGCAGCGAGCCGGGACGCCGTCTGACGGTGCCGCCGGCCCGCGACGAGGTCGCCCGGCTCGGCGAGACGCTCAACGAGATGCTGGCGCGACTGGAGTCCGTGCTCGCTCGCGAACGCAGGTTCGTGTCGGACGCGAGCCATGAGCTCCGAACGCCGCTCTCTCTGCTCAAGACGGAGCTCGAGCTGGCGCTGCGCCACGCGCGCTCGGTCGAGGAGCTCGAGCAGGCTCTGCGCTCCGCAGCCGAGGAGACGGACCGGCTTACCCAGCTCGCCGAAGACCTCCTCGTCCTCGCACGGGCCGATCAAGGACGACTGCCCGTGCGCAGGGAGCGCGTGGAGGCGCGCGGCGTGCTGGAGCTAGTCGCGGAGCGCTTCGCGAGCCGGGCCGCACGCAGCGGCCGCGAGATCGAGCTCGATGAGGGGTCGGATGTGGAGCTCGATGCCGATCACCTGCGGCTCGAACAGGCGGTCGGCAACCTCGTCGAGAACGCGCTGCGCCACGGCGACGGACGAGTCGTGCTGAGCGCCGAGGAGCGTGACGGTTTCGTGGAGCTGCACGTCCGCGACGAGGGATCCGGATTCTCGGCCGCCTTCCTGCCGCGAGCTTTCGAGCGGTTCAGCCGCTCGGACGAGACGCGCTCGAGAGGCGGCGCAGGGCTGGGCCTCGCGATCGCCTGCGTGATTGCCCGTGCGCACGGCGGAGATGCGCACGCAGAGAATCGCGCCTCTGGCGGGGCGGACGTCTGGCTGGCCCTGCCCCGGCGGCGAAACTGACCCGCGGCTCTCCGCCTGTGTCTCTCATCCCCATCTCATCCGCCGCCCATACCGTGCCGGGCTGCTCGTGGCAGTAAGCGCCCTGCTCATCATCATGGCTTCCCCGACGTTGCTCGCAGCAGACGCGCTGTGGCGACTGGGCGCCGGCGCGATCGATTGGGCCCTCCTCGATTCGATCGCCCGCATGGACACCGATATCGCAACGGCGCTCCACACGCACGCGTCCGACGGTGTGACGACGGTCATGCTGGCGATCACCCAGCTCGGCGGGAGCGTCGTCCTCATCCCGCTAACCGCAATCGCCGCCTTCCTCCTCTGGCGGCACGGCCGCGGCCAGCACGCGCTGCTCGTAGTGAACGCGATGGTCGGCGCGCAGGCGCTTACGGCGATCCTCAAGCTGACGTTCAGGCGGGAACGGCCATCGTTCTCGGACCCACTCACGACCGCGTCGAGCTTCTCGTTCCCGAGCGGCCACGCATCGACGTCGCTCGCGCTGTACGGGGCTCTGGCGTTCGTCCTGGCCGGATACTTCGGCTCGGTTCGCGCCCGGCGCGGCTGCTACGCGGTGGCGGGCGTGCTGGCCCTAGCGATCGGCTTCTCCCGCCTCTATCTCGGCGTGCACTACCTGTCCGACGTGATCGTCGGATTCAGCGTCGGCCTCGTCTGGCTACTGGCCTGCATCGCGGTTCTGGGTCGATCTCGCTCACCCCGTGTTGCGCAGAGCGGCGGCGATGCCGGCGATCGAGCGCAGGAGTGGACGCCGGACGCGCTCGCGCTCCTCGTCGGTCGCAGCGGCGCGGTGCCGGCGCAGCAGCTCGACCTGGATGGCGTTCATGGGGTCGACGTACGGGTTGCGCAGCCGTATCGAGCGCTGGACGACCGAGTGGCGATCGAGCAGCTCGCGCGCCTCGACGACCTCGAGCACGGCGGCGACCGTACGCTCGTGCTCGTCGGCGATCACGCCGAATAGCCGCGCGTCCTCTACGAGTACCAGGTACTCGGCCGAGATCTCGAGACTCGACTTCGCAAGCGTCATCTCCAGATTCTCGATCAGCGACTGGAAGAAAGGCCACTCGCGGTAGAGCCGGCGGAGCTCCGTGACGTCGGTAACCGCGAACGCCGACCCGCAGCCGTACCACGCCGGCAAGAGGCACCGGTTCTGCGTCCACGCGAAGACCCAGGGGATGGCCCGCAGCGAGGGTAGATAGTCCTCCTCCGCAGGGCGCCGCGCAGGCCGTGAGCCGATGCGAAGCAGGGCGAGCTCGTCCGCCGGCGTGAATGCGCGAAAGAAGCGAACGAACTCGGGGTCGTCCCAGACCAGTGCCCGGTAGGCGGACTGCGCGGTCTCCGACAGTTCCTCCATCGCCCGGCGATGCTCGTCCGGCACCTCCGCGCCGATGGCTGCCGGAAAAGCCGAGAGCAGCCCCGCCGAAGCAGCTGACTCGAGCTCGCGGTAGGCAAGGCCCGGAAGGCCGTACCGGAACGAGATCGTCTCGCCCTGCTCGGTCAGCTTGAGGCGTCCCGGAGGATGGCCGGGCGGCTGCGCGAGGATGGCAGCGTGCGTAGGCCCGCCGCCGCGGCCGGCGCTGCCGCCGCGGCCATGGAAGATCGTCAGCTCAAGGCCGCGACGGGCCGCAAGGGCGGCGAGCGCCTCCTGGACGCGCTGGATTTCCCATTGCGCGGTCAGGTAGCCGCCGTCCTTGCCCGAGTCCGAGTAGCCGACCATGATCTCGAGCCGGCCACCGCGCTCCGCAACGCGCTGCGCGAAGCGGGGCTCCTCGAGCAGCTCTTCGACGATGCGCGGCGCCGCTCGCAGGTCCCCGATCGACTCGAACAGCGGCACGATCGAGAGCGGCTCGTCGCTTGCGTCGAGCGCGGCGAGCACGTCGGCCGGTGACGCGGTCCCGGAGACGATGACCGTGTCGAGTGCGAGTGAGCCGTGGCGCGAGCGGGCGCTGCGCACGGCGGCGAAGGTCGCGCGCACGCGCTCGTCGGGCTGCGCGAGGTCCATGGCGTGCAGGCGGACGTCGAGCTTGGCGAGGTGGAAGCCGAAGAGCTCGACCCGTCGCCGAAGGTCGGCAAGCCTGCCGTCCGCGATCCGCGATCCGCGGTTGGCGCGCAGGCTCCGATCGACGACGTCGAGGTCGGATGCCAGCTCAGCTGCCGACGGGTAGCCGTCGTTCCCAAGCCGCCACCAGACGAAAGACAGCTTGCGGCGGTACGGCTCGCCCTCGTTCTGGGAGCCGATCGAGGTCGCGTACTCCGGCAGGTCGCGCTCGTCCTGCGCGATCGATCCGAATAGCTCCGGCGAGGCGCCCACGAGCGAGCTCGACATCCCCAGCGAGGCGGCGAGGGCACGCACCTCCTGCCGGTAGAGCGAGAGTGCGAGCGAGCGTGCTCGGTCGAGTGCCGCTTCGATCGTGCTCGGCCCGGCCTCGGGATTGCCGTCCTGGTCGCCCCCGATCCAGGTGCCGAACCGAAACGGTGGCGGCGCCGAGGGAAGCCGCTTTCGGTAGGCGGCGAGGAGCCGCGGCGCCGCCTCGAACAGGCTCTGCTCGAAGAACCAAAGCCCGTGCCGAATCTCGTCGACCACACGCGGCCGCTGCTCGCGAACCTCGTCGGTCTGCCAGAGCGCGGTCACCTCCCCCGCGAGCGCCGCCTCGATCTCCTCGCGACGCGAGCGAGGCAGCGTCGGATCGTCGAGCTCGGTGAGCAGGTCCGCGAGGCGGACGTGCGCGGCGAGGAACGTTCGTCGCGTGGCCTCTGTGGGATGAGCGGTGAACACGAGCTCGAGCGAGACGCGCGAGGCGGCTACCTCGAGCTCTGTGGCGTTGACGCCGGCGCGCTCGAGCCGCGCGAACGCCTCGTCGAGCGACTCGCGAGGCACACGTGCTTCGTGCTCGTACTCGCGGCGGCGACGCAGCCGGTGATGCTGCTCGGCGAGGTTCGCGAGCTGGAAGTAGGTGGCGAAGGCCCGCAGCACCTTCCCCTGCGTCGCCAGGTCGAGGCTGCGAACCGCGTCGCGGAGCTCGTCCGGTGGCTCGCCGCCCCGCCCGGCGCGCGACAGTCTCCTGATCCGCTCCTCCGTCTCGAGGAGCGCCTCGCCTTCCTGCTCGACGATGACGCGACCGAGAATGTCGCCGAGCAGGCGTACGTCGCGGCGGAGCGGCGACTCGCCGTCGCCTCGGCGGCGGGCGGCGCTCGATTCGTGCTGCTCAGCTTCGTGGCCCAAGAGGGCTATCGTGACGCAAGGCCCCCGTAGCTCAGTGGATAGAGCAGTGGTTTCCTAAACCGCGTGCGCAAGTTCGATTCTTGCAGGGGGCATTCACCGACGAAATTCGGCCGCTCGCTAAGAGGCAATGACGGCTCTCGCCCGCTTGACGGACTTCCGAGCGGCGTCAGTGAGCCGCGTGCCACGGCGGGGATAGATGACGTGTGCGGCTTGTGCAGTGCGCAGCCGCGGCGGATGGCCCTAGCCTGGCGGAGAGGGCGGTCGAGCAACGGGGTCGGCGGACGCGCGTTCGTCGACCGTGACGATCGATTCGAGCAATAGCTGATTGGGCACACGGACCGTGCGGGCGTCGTCGGTGCGCACGACGGTCGCTGCGCCTTCGATCGCCACGATCTCACCGCTCACGTCCGCGACTGCGATCCGTTGGCCGAGCTCGAACGCTCCACCGACATCGCCACGAACTACATGGCGGCCGGAAACCCGGCTGCGAGGGCATCCGCGGCCGAGATGGGGTCGCCGCCCAGCAGTTGGCCGCGGACAAGGCGGGCGACGGCGGCAGTCGCGCCCGCTCCGCCGATCGCGAGGGGCACGCGGCGAGCGATGGCTGCGTACGCCTCCGCGTTGTCCACGAACCGCGCTCGATCGGCTGCCGAGACCACGGCGACCGCGGCTCCGGTCGCCACCGCCGCGCGTTCGACCTCCTCGACCGGCATGTCCGCTCCGAGGTAGGCGATACGCCAGTCGTGGAAGCCGTGGAGGGCCAGGCCGAGGGCGACCAGCCCGATGTCGTGCTGTTCGCCAACCGCGCAGGCAAGGACTGCGGTAGGCCCCCGCGCCTCGTGCCATCCGGCGGATGCGCGGACGAGGCCGTCCCGAACCACGGTGCTCGCGAAGTGCTCATGCGCCACGGTGACCTCCCCGCTTGCCCACCGGTCCCCGAGCTCCCGCAGGTAGGGGAGTGCCACAAGGCGGAGGGCGTTCGCCAGGCCAAACGTGACGAGTGTCCGGTCGACGAGTCGGCCCGCCCGCTCGCCTTCCCAGGCGTCGAGCGCCTCGCGCAAGAGGCCGAGCGAATTCTGGAGCTGAACGCCCGGAACCGCCGCGGCGTCCGCGCGAGCGACGCTGGCTGCCTCAGACGGCGCGAGCCCGCGCGCAACGTGCGTGCGCATGCTCGCGAGCACGCTCACGTCCTCGTCGGTGTACAGCCGGTAGCCCGCGGCCGACCGGGCGGGCTTCAGCACCTGGTAACGCGTCTCCCACGTACGGAGCACGGCGGGCGAAACGCCGATCCGGCGGCTGACGTCACCGATACGAAAAAGGGCCTGAGTATCGCGGTGAGTTGAATGTTTGCTCATGGTCGCTAAGGCCTATCTATGCCGTTTATGTGCATGTACACACTGTTTGTTTAACCGATGTCCGCCTCGGTGAAACAGTGACGACCACAACAAGGAGGAGTGAGAGTGATTGCTGATATCGACGTCGGGCGCAGCTTCCAGGGGGCGCTCGACACGTTCTTCGAATTCATCCCTGCACTCATCGGTGCGCTGGTGATTCTCATCATCGGCTACGTCGTCGCACGGGTCGTAGGCGCGCTCGTCGCCCGGACGCTCGACCGTGCCGGGCTTGACCGGACCGTGACGCAGGGGCGGACCGGCGAATGGGTCCAGAAGGTCACGCGGAGCCCATCTCGCGTGGTCGGGCGCCTCGCTTTCTGGGTGCTGTTCCTGGGCGCAGTGTCGCTGGCCGTCTCGGCGCTCGGCATCGAGGCCCTCACCGACTTCGTCGCCGCGATCTTCGGCTACCTGCCGAACGTCCTCGCCGCCGTACTGATCTTCCTGGTGGCGGGCGCTGTCGCCGCCGGGGTCGGTGCGGTCGTGGCTCGGACGATGGGCGACACGCCGACGGGCAAGATCGTCGGCACCGTCGTTCCTGGGATCGTGATGGCGATCGCGGTCTTCATGATCCTCGACCAACTGGAGATCGCGCCCCAGATCGTCACGATCACGTACGCGGCGCTGATCGGCTCCTTTGCGCTCGCCGCCGCGCTGGCCTTCGGACTGGGCGGCCGCGACGTCGCGGCCGAGATGCTCCGCGGCGCGTACATGAAGGGCCAGGAGCAAAAGGAGCAGGTGCGCCGAGACTTGCAGATCGGCAAGGAGCGCGCCCATCAGGACGTCGAGCAGGCAAAGGCAGCGATGGGCGAGGACGACGTGCCAGCCACAGCTGTGGGCTACCGCGCTGATGGGCCGCGCGGGTCGACGGCCATCTAACCACACGAGAAGAGGAGGAAATTCCCATGCAGCAAGGCATGACCATGGATCAGATTCAGCAGCTTCGCGATCGCCCGGTCTACTCCCGCGAGGGCGAGAAGATCGGCGCAGTCGAGGAGATATTCATCGACTACGAGACAAGCCGGCCGGAATGGATCGGCATCGGGACGGGGTTCTTCGGCACGAAGCGTGTGCTCGTGCCGGTACAGGGCGCATCGCTCGATAGCGAGGGCGTGCGCGTGGCGTACTCGAAGGATCAGGTGAAGGACTCGCCGGACATCGACGGCGACGACGTGAGCCAGGAGACCGAGTACGAGCTCGCGACCCATTACGGGCTCGATTACTCGGAGCAGCGCTCCGACACCGGCCTTCCCGAAGGCCGCCCGGACAGCGCGGGCGACACCGCTCAGGGCCGCGCCAGCGTGACGCGCTCGGAGGAGGAGCTGCGCGTCGGTAAGCAGGACGTCGAGCGCGGTCGGGCGCGCCTACACAAGTGGGTCGAGACCGAGCCGGTGCAGATCGACGTCGAGTTGACGCACGAGACAGCGCGCGTCTCGCGCGAGCCGG
This sequence comes from Gaiellaceae bacterium, assembly GCA_036824245.1. GTDB lineage: Bacteria > Actinomycetota > Thermoleophilia > Gaiellales > Gaiellaceae > JACVRM01. The sequence goes on from DAITAO010000029.1 coordinate 23,605, forward strand.
TCAACGAGACCATCTCCGGTGCCGAGATCGGCGAGGAGGAGATCGAGGTCGAGCTCCGCAGCGAGCGGCCGGTCGTACAGAAGCAGGCGGTCGCCAAGGAGCGCGTCACGCTCGACAAGGACGTCGAGACCGAGACCGCGTCGGTCTCGGACGAGGTGCGCAAAGAGCGCGTCGAGGTCGAAGACGACACGCGCTGACCGCTCGGGGGGAAAGTGGAGGGGCGGCCTCGTGCCGCCCCTTCCGCAATCGAAGGGAGACAGCATGAGCGTCAGGAGCGACGAAGTACGAGTGCGGCCGTCGGACGGTCGCCGCGACATCGGTGTGCGTGCCGCGCGTGAGCGCTTCGGAGGCATCGACGTGCCGGCCACACTCGTCGGCATGCTGACCGGGCTGGCGATGACCGCGCTCGTTGGCGCGCTCGTCGGAGCGGCGATCGGCGTCGTCGGCTACCAGCGCGGGCTCGACGACGCGGTCGACGAGCTCTCGGTGGCGAGCCTCGCCGGCGGGGTCGCCGTGCTCTTCGTGTCATTCATCGTCGGCGGCTGGGCCGCAGCACGTATCGCCCGCTACGACGGGCCGCGCAGCGGGCTCGTGGCCGGCCTCTGGGCCGTCGTACTTGCCGCCCTCATCTCGGGGTTGGCGGCGGGGGCGGGCACCGAGTACGACGTGCTTCGCCAGCTGGACATGCCGCAGTGGTTCTCGCGCGACGCGCTGACGACCGGCGCGATCGTCAGCGGGATCCTGGCCGTCGGGGCGATGCTCCTCGGGGGCCTGCTCGGAGGAGCGTGGGGGCAGCGCTTCCACCGGCGTGCAGACGCGACCATTGCCTCGGTGCGTGAGGGAGGCCTCCGGCGAGCGAGGTCCGCGGCTCGATGACGCGCGACGAGCCGCAGCGAGCGGAACTCCTCCGCTCCGAGGAGGAGCTCGTGGTCGACGCCGAGCCGTATACGGCCGGCTCGGCGACGGCGCGCAAGCGCGTAGAGACGGAGCGCGTCGAGGAGCGATTTACCCGGGACATCGAGCATGTCGACGGCCTGGAACGAGTACCAGCCGGGGAGGCCGACTCGGGCGAGGTCGAGACGTTGCCGGACGGGTCGGTCTCGATCCCGGTGCTCGAGGAGCGTCTGATCGTCACGAAAGAGATCGTTGTACGCGAGCGCGTCATCGTGCGCAAGCGCACCGTCACCGAGACCGAGCGAGTCGAGGCGGACCTGCGCCGCGAGCGCGTCGACGTCGACGGCGGGGAAGACCTCTTGCCCTCGAACACCTGAAGCGCCGCACAGGAACATGGGAACCGCCGGGGGCGTTCACAGAGGTGCGCAACGAACGGTTTCGCTTCACCTGCCAGGCGAAAGACGCAATCGTCGAGATGGGACCAGCCTGCGGGTGGGCCCTGATCCGCGAGCCGGTCATGCTCCACTACGAGACGGCCCACGTGGGGCGGGCGAATGCGGCGGCGAGCTCGCCCGCGCCGCGGCCGAGGACAGGGTCGCCATGACTCGTGAGAACGCGGTCGACGGGTGAATCGAGCCAGCGCCGCAATGCCGGTATGTGGCGCTCGTGGAGGTAGCGGACGTCGGCTTCGTCCTCCGGCACCCACCACAGGCGAAGCTGTCCTTCGGCGCGCAGAAGAATGTCGCCGGGCGCGATCGCGCTATGCGACGGGAAGTACAGAGGCGTATGGTCGAGGCCGGGGACGTCGAAGGCAAGGACTCGCGCGCCGCCGGGAAGCGTGTCGTCCGGACCAACGGCGTGGAACTCGGCACCGTGAGGAACACGGTTCGCGGCGCTTGGGTGCCCGTAGATGCTCGCCTGGTATTCGACCGCAAACGCCGCGGAATCTCGGAAATGGCCGGCGCGGGAAAGCGCAACGATTACGCGTTTCTCCCGGCTTGTGATCGCCTCTCGGAGCTGGACCGCCTCGTCTGCGAGCGGAGCGATCGGATCAACGAGGACGATCGCGTCCTCGGCGTCAACGCAATACGCCCAGACATCCTGGTCCCAGCCGCCTCCAGGCGTCCACTCGGGATGCGGCGCGCTCCAGCACCACAGTCCCGGCCCGTCTTGCTTCACACGCGGACCCCGCGGCACGGGTGTCGACGGGTGTTGCGGCCATCTGCTCCAAACTTCCAAGCCCGGGGATGTTGCACGGACGACGCGAGTAGACGGCTGTGGGACACCACCGCTATGAGCGTCGAGGCCTTGATCATCACAATGGCAGCGATGCTCGGTAAGTACGCCCTTTTCTTGGCATGCTGACCTCCTCGCTGATCCCCTTATACGTCGTCGAGCTGGCCTGGGTTCCCGGAAGCCGGGCTAGACTCATCACTCGACTTCGCGAGGCACAGTAGAGGTGATTTTCCCAGGCGCTAGGAAGCGAAAGTACCTGCAAATCACAGCACCGGCCCCCGTAGCTCAGTGGATAGAGCAGTGGTTTCCTAAACCGCGTGCGCAAGTTCGATTCTTGCCGGGGGCATCGCGGGCGGCTTGCATTGAGACGAGGCTTGTCGCACACCGGACCACGCGCAAGACTCACGGACGATGACCGAGCTCCCGACCGGCACCGTCACCTTCCTGTTCACCGACGTGCAAGGCTCGACCCGGCTGCTGGAAAGGCTTGGGCGCGACGGCTACGGACGGCTGCTCGCCGAGCATCACCGACTTCTACGTGAGTCGTTCACCCGCCACCGCGGATTCGAGGTCGACACACAGGGGGACGCGTTCTTCGTCGTCTTCGGCACCGCGGGCGACGCCATCGCCGCGGCGGTCGCGGCGCAGCGCGCGCTCGCCGGGCACGACTGGCCCGACGACGCTCGGCCTCGGGTGCGGATGGGCCTGCATACCGGGGAGGCGCTGCTCAGCGAACGCCGCTACGTGGGCGTCGCCGTCCACCGCGCGCAGCGGGTTTCGGCCGCGGGCCACGGCGGCCAGGTCCTGCTCTCCAGCCCGACGCGCGAGATGGTCGAGGATGAATTGCCTCCCGGGGTCGGCGTGCGCGACCTCGGCGAGCACCGACTGAAGGATCTCGACAGACCGGCCCGCCTCTTCCAGCTCGAGATCGAGGGCCTCGCGACCGAGTTCCCGCCGATCCGCACGGAGGCGATGACACCCTTCGAGAAAGCCGTCGGCCTTCGGCGGCTCATACCACGGACGCGGCGGTCGCGGCTGCTCGCCGCCGGAGCAGGCGCGGCGGTGCTCGCGGCAGCCGCCGGCGCGATGCTCCTCGTCCAGGGCGGCGACGACATTCCGGCCGTCGGCCCGGAGGATGCGCTCGTCGCCATCGATCCCGGGTCCGGCGAGGTGACGAAGCGACTTTCCGTGGGCGCGACTCCTTCGGCGGTCGCGATCGGTGAGGGAGGCGTCTGGGTCCTCAGCTCCGACGAGCAGACGATCTCGCGCATCGATCCGGATACGGACGAGAGCGAACCGTTTGCAGTGGGCGCGACGCCGACGGATCTCGCCGTGGGCGCCGGCGCACTCTGGGTGGGTGCAGGGTCGACGCTGCCGAACGTGCAGGCCGCCGGTCCGATCGCCACCGGCCTGATCAGGGTCAACCCGCGAAGTCGAACTCAACGCGAACGAACGGAGCTTCCCCGCCAGGGTGGCGCGATATCGAACCTCACCGAGCAGCACATCGCCATCGGGGAGGGCGCGGTGTGGACCGTTAACCCCGACTACTCGATCTCCCGGATCGACCCGCAGACGAGGACCGTTGTGCACACGGTCAGGACGTTCGCCGCGAATGCGATCGCCGCCTCCGGCTCAGAGGTCTGGGCGATCGGCGCGGACGGTGGTGTCGTGCGGATTGACCCGAAGACCTATGCGGTGAGCCGGCGCTTCAAGCTGCGCGCCACCTTCCTCGGCGCACTGGCCGTGGGCGAAGGTTCGGTGTGGATCACCGCTCCCCAAGACGGAACGCTCTGGAGAATCGAGCTGGGTGCCGGTGGGCGTCCTTCGGCGATTCCCGTCGGCGAGGGTGCCTTCGGCGTCGCCGTTGGCGAGGGCTCGGTCTGGGTGGCGAACCCATTACGCGGCACCGTCGTCCAGGTCAGTCCCTCCGCGAGGGCGGTAGAGGACACCGTCGAGGTGGGCGGAACTCCACGTGCGCTCGCCGTCGGCGAGGGCGCCGTGTGGGTCGCCGTAACGGGCGGCGGCGGCGCAGCGGCGGCCACCGGGGATGACGAGGAAGGTCTGCCGGCGTCGTTTTGCGAGAGCGTCTTCTTCGGGGGTAACGGATCTCCAGATTTCCTGATCGCCTCTGACCTGCCTCTACAAGGCGGTGTCCGCCTCGCGACCGCGCAAATGTCGCAGGCGATCGCCTACGTGCTCCGAAGGCGGGAGTTCAAGGCGGGCCCGTACCGCGTCGGCTATCAGTCCTGCGACGACTCGATCGCGCGAACCGGCCTCTTCGATCTCGACAAGTGCGCGGCGAACGCCAGGGCCTATGCCGCGAACCGCAAGGTGATCGGCGTCATCGGGACGCTCAACTCGCCCTGTGCTCTCGAGGAGGTGCCCATCCTCAACCGGGCTCCGGGAGGAGGCCTGGCGATGATCTCGCCGCAGAACTCGACGATCGGCCTCACACGTACGGGTCCGGGAGTGCCGAGCGACATCCTTGCGCAGCTCTATCCGACGGGGAAACGGAACTACCTTCGTGTCTATCCGACCGACGATTACGAAGGAGCCGCGCAGGCGCTCCACGCCAGGCAGCTCGGCGCCCGCCACGTGGCCGTCCTCCACGACGGCGACCGGTTCTTCAGCTTCCCGCTCGTCGAAAGCTTCCGCTTCGCGGCGCGCAAGCTCAACCTGCGCGTGACGAGTGTGCGGCGCTGGAATTCGAACGCTCGCAACTACGCCGCGCTTGCCCGGCTGATCGCTCGTGAGCGCCCGCACGCGGTGTTCCTCAGCGGAATACTCGACAACAATGGCGGCCAGGTCGTCCGCGACCTCCGCTCCGTCCTCGGGCCAGACGTGGCACTGCTCGCCACGAGCGGCTTCACGCCGATCTCCTTCCTCTTCGAGCGCGCCGGCCGGGCCGCTAAAGGCGTGTACGTCAGCCTGGTCGGAGTCGTGCCGCAACAGCTCGGCGCAAGCGCTCGCCGCTTCATCGAAGAATTCGGCGCGGTGCAGCAGGGAGTCGAGGTCGAGCCGAGCGCGCTCTACACGGCGCAGGCTGCCGAAGTGCTTCTCGATGCGATCGCGCGGTCGGACGGGACCCGGAGCAGCGTGATCGAGGAGCTGTTCCAGACACGCGTCAACCGAGGGATCCTCGGGAGCTTTCGCTTCGACCGAAACGGCGACACCACCCTCAACCAGGTCACGATCCTAAGAGCCGAGCGACCCGGTGGCCGCACGACCATCATGAGCTTCCAGGGCGCCGCAGTCGACCGTGTGCTCGATCCGCCGCCCGCGCTGGTCAGCGGCTGAATCCCAGGCGCCCTGGCGGGCGGCGCATCTGTCAAAAAAGATGTTGGGTTTCGGCGTTTCGACGCGATATGTGTTCGTGGATGCGCCCAGCGAAGAGCCAACTCGAGAAACGATGCGAGAAGTGAGCCCGACGGAGTTCTGGGGCGAGCCGGACCGTCACCGCCTGGTGCGGCTCTGCGCAACGTTGTCCGGAGACCGCGACGCCGCCGAGGACCTGGCTCAGGAGACGCTCCTCGAGGCGTGGCGGAATGTGCACAAGCTGCACGATCCCGAAGGGGCGGAGCGGTGGCTTGCGGCGATCGCACGCAACGTTTGCCGTCGCTGGGCGCGGCGTCGCGGTCGGGACGTCGCGATCCTCGCACGGCTGGACGCGGACTCCGCCGCGGCCGGCCGCCTGGACCTGGAGGTCGATCTCGAGCGGGCCGAGCTGACGGAGCTGCTCGACCGCGCCCTGGGGCTCTTACCGCCGCAGACGCGCGAGGTGTTGGTCCACCGCTACGTGTACGAGTCGCCGCACGCCGAGATCGGCGCGCGAATGGGCCTCTCCGAGGACGCGGTCTCGATGCGGCTCGCGCGCGGCAAGGCGGCCGTTCGGCGGCTGCTCGGCTCGCAGCTCCGCGACGAGGCGCTCTCATTCGGCCTGCCGGACGCCTCGGACGGCGGCTGGAAGGAGACGAGCATGTGGTGCGCGGACTGCGGGCGCCATAAGCTCCTGCTGCGGACAGAGCCGCCGCAAGGGCCCGTGTCGTTTCGCTGTCCGGGCTGCAATCCGGACGACCCTGGGTCCGAATACCGCTTGTCGAATCCTTTCTTCGCGCGGCTCATAGGCAACGTGATTCGGCCGACGGCGATCTGCACGCGCGCGGCCGAATGGTCACGACGCTACTTCGCAGCCGGCGCCGAGGGGAGACGCGTAGCTTGCACGCGGTGCGGCCGCGCGGTGGCGCTGCGGCGCTACTACGAGAGCCGCGACGGGCGACGCTGCGATGGCTTGTTCGCGGCGTGTGCAGCATGTGGCGAGCAGGTTTCGTCCTCCGTCGGCGGTCTGGCCCTCACGCTGGCCGAGGTGAGCCGGTTCCGGCGCGACCACGCGCGGACGCGCGCCATGCCGGTGCGACAGGTGGAGGCCGGAGGACGTCCGGCAATCGTCGTCGGGTACCAGGACTTCCTGGGAAGCGCTGCTGTGCACATCGTCTTTTCGGGCGACACCCTGCGCGTCCTGGAAGTCCACGGCGCGCCGGCCTAGACACCGGATCTTTGCTCACCGTCCTGCGCCGGCGCGACTTCGCGCTCCTCTGGTTCGGCGGCCTGATCTCCATCGCCGGCGACTGGGTGCTGTACGCCGCGCTCCCGTTCTTCGTCTACGAGCGCACCGGCTCGACGATCGCCACCGCGGGGATGATCCTTGCAAGCCTGGCGCCCGGCGTCCTGCTCGGATCAGTCGCGGGCGTCTTCGTCGACCGGTGGGACCGCAGGCGCGTGCTCGTCGTCGCGAATCTCCTGCAAGCAGGGACGGTGGCGCTGCTGCTGCTCGTTCCGGGAGAGGGCTGGCTCTGGCTGGTCTACGCCGTCGCCGTCGCGCAATCCGTGGTGGCCTCGTTCTCGGAGCCCGCGGAGGGCGCGCTCGTACCCAACCTCGTGGAAGACCAGGATCTACTCGCCGCGAATGCGCTAAATGCACTGAACAACCGACTCGCACGCCTAGTTGGCGCACCCGTCGGTGGAGTGCTGCTCGCGTTCCTCGGTCTGCGGGCGGTGGTGCTCGTCGATTGCGCGTCGTTCGTCCTCGCGCGCTCCTGATCGCGCGGATCACTACACCCCAGGCGGCCCGGTCGGCGGCCGCCGACGAGGAGGGAGGCACCGCTGTGACGCGGTCCACATGGGCCTCATTCTGGGAGGAATGGCTGGAAGGTCTGCGCATCGTCGGACGCGAGCGGAGTATCGCCCTGCTCTTCGTCGTCTTCGGCCTGATGACCTTCGGCGGCACGATGCTCGATCCGCTGTCAGTCGCCTGGGTCCGTGACGTACTGGACGAGGGGCCCGAGGTTTACTCGTGGCTGCTCACGACGCACGCGCTGAGCGGAATCGTCGGCACGCTGCTGGTGGGGCGTTTCGGTGCACCGCTGACACCACGCGCGCTGATCGGCTGGAGCTCCCTCGTCGCCAGCGTTGCGCTCGCCGTGCAGTACAACGTTCCGACGGTTCCCCTCGCGCTGACCATGGCGGCCGTGAGCGGCGTCACGTCCGTCGCGTCCGGTGTCGGCGTCGACACGCTGGCGCAACAAGCCGTCCGCGACGAGTTCCGAGGCCGCGTGTTCGGCTCGCTCGGGGCGTCGGGCGCCTTGCTCAGCCTCGCCGGCGCCGCGACAGGCGGCGTGCTCGCCGAGATCGTGGGCATTGTTCCGATGCTGAACGTGGCAGCCGCGCTGGTCGCCCTTTCAGGGCTCGTCGTGCTCCGCACCTTCGCATGTACGACGGCGGCCGCGCGGCCTGCGCCTTGACTGCTCGTGGTAGCTTCGGCTTCGCTCGAAACCAACTCGCCGCGCGATGCCGGGCAGTCGATGACGAGCCCGTCCGGGCGAGCGTGATGTCGGCCCAAAAGTTGCCGTCGACCGCGTAGTAGCGTCGACGCGCCAGGTGCAACGGCGCATCATCGATCCGAACGTGCGAATCAGAGCCCCTGGCCGCGTGTAGGGTGCGCCGGCCCCGACGGAGCCGGACGCCAGTCGATCCGCCAACCGGAAACCTTCTTGCCACTCGAACGGCCACAGATCGACAAGCCACAAGGCGACATCCCCTTCGAGCTCGGCATTGAGGAGATCACGGTCGGCGACGGGGACGAAGCCACCGCCGGCAGAAACGTTTCCGTGCACTACGTGGGCGTCGCGTTCTCGTCGGGCGAAGAGTTCGACGCCTCGTGGAACCGTGGGCAGCCGTTCACGTTCAAGCTTGGCCAGGGTCAGGTCATCCCCGGATGGGACGCCGGCGTGCAGGGAATGAAGGTCGGCGGCCGCCGCAAGCTCACCATCCCGTCCGCCATGGCCTATGGCGCGCGCGGGGCCGGCGGAGTGATCAAGCCGCACGAGCCGCTCGTGTTCGTCGTCGATCTGCTATCGGTGGACTGAGCCGCCGCCTCCAAGCCGGGCGCTGCGACCGTGGCCTGGTTCGCCCGCACCGAAACGCAGGTGCGCGCATTCCCGATCCCCTGCCGCGGAGCCAACGTGCAGGACGAACCTGTGCAAGTGATCGAGTCTGAGGACCGGCGGGCGGCTGAAGGCGACCCCACGAACCACCCCATCGCCCTCGGCGTTCACTCACGGGTAGGCATAGAGCGCCGCATCATCGCTTCGCGGGCAGCGTCTTCGAACGACGTCAGCCGGAGCG
>DAITAO010000095.1:0-11202 GCA_036824245.1 Gaiellaceae bacterium
GCCGCCGCAGCGCCGGCGACCGCGGCGGCCGCGCTCGCCCCGCTGATCGATCCGAAGCGCGGCGTGGCGTCCTCGTTCTCGCCCGGCTCAGAGGTGAGCAACGCGACTCCGGGGGCGACGAGCTCAGGCTTGAGCCGGCCGCCGAACGCCAGGCCCCACGAGGAAAACGGCGCCACGCCGCCACCCACCGAAGCGGCACGGGAAGCGGCGAGCGAGAGCCGGGCCCGGCCGCCGTTTCGCAGCGCTGCCACGAGCGAGCGACCAGCGGGCTCGGGCACGCCGACGACGGGCACGCGCGTAGCCTCGCCGAGATCGAGCGCGCCCGACGGAAGGCGTCCGCCGTACAGCACGACCGCAGCAGCTCCGGCGTTGACCGCTGCTGTTGCCGCCTGCTCCGGCGCCGAGCCGGCGGGGACGAGAGCCGCCCGGCCGGCGACCAGGCTGAACCCGCGGTCGTCGAAGAAGTCGGCAGGAGCTACGTCGGCCGAGGGCTGCAGGGCGGGATCGCGCTGAGTGCGGGGCACGGCGAGCGGCAAGGAAAGCCGTCCTCCCTGACTCGTCTCGCCCGCAAGTGGGACTGCCCCGTCGAAGATCGCGTCGAGGCCGACACGTAACGCCACATCGGCCATACGGCCGCGGCCACGCGGCTCCACAGCTCCCACCGAGAGCGCGTGCGTGGCTGACCCCGGGGAGGCCACGCTGCCGTAGCGAGGCCCCGCCGGCCCGTCGTTGCCTACCGGAGCGACCACCAGCGTGTCGAGCGCAAGCGCACCGGCCACCGCATGCGCCTCGGGACTGTCCGGGAAGCCCGCATACGGCTCCGCGACGCCGACGACGGCGATGCGGACAGCGTCATGTGCGTCGCCGTCGTCGTTCAGGTCGACAGCTCGCTCGAGGCCCGCGATCAGCTGGTCGGTGCGGCCGTACACCGTCCACCCGCCCCGGGCGTCCTGCTGCCAACCCGCAATGCGAATGGGCAGCACGCGCGCGCCGGGTGCGAGCCCGCTCGAGTCTCCGGGGCCCGCGGAGCCGACCAGGATGCCGGCGAGCTGCGTCCCGTGTCGTTCGACGTCCTGCGGGTCGCCGGGCTGCCGCTCGGCGTCGGCCGGGGAAGAGTCGCCCGCGACGATGTCGAATCCCGGCCGGACGCGTCCTCCGAGGTAGCGGTGTGTGCGCTCTACGCCCGTATCGAGGAGAGCGATCGTCACGCCGCGTCCGGTGGCGCCCGGCAGGCGCACGCCGAGCTCGGCGACCGAGCGGTTGCCGGAGGCGCCGATTGCGGCGGGATACGCCACGCGCACCGGGTACACGCCCTTGACGCCTGGCGTGCGCTCCAGGATGGCAACCGCACGTGCGTCCAACGCCGCTGTGAACCCGGAGAGCACGCGCGCGTACTGAAACTCCGGCTCGATCAAGAGCCCCTTCTCGGCCACGTCGGCGAGCAGCTGGCGTTGCGCGGCGAGGACTGCCGCCGTCCAGCGCCGCTCCTGGGTCTCGCTCGCCTGTCCGCCGGCGCGCGCCACGCGCTGGCCGAGGGACGGTACGTCGAGCACCACGATGACGCGCTGGCCGACAGAGACCGGCACGGGAGGGGCTCCGACCAGCCCGTACCACGCCGAAGCGGGCAGTTCCGTCGCGCGGGGTTGCGCATCGTCCGGGCCGGAGCGAAGCGCGGTGATCCCGACCGCCAGCAGCGTCGCGACCGCCGCCACGAGCACGAGCAAAGCGAGCTGCGAATCAGGCAGTCGACGCATAGGCATCCACGGCAAGGTAGCGAGGGTGCGGGATCGGCTCGAGAAAGCGGGCGGCGGAGGCGATCATGGCCGCGTTGTCGGTGCAGAGCTCCAGCGGTGCGAGGGCGGCGTCCGGAAGTGCCGCCCGCAACTCGGAGTTGGCTGCCACCCCGCCCACCACGGCGATGCGTCCGGCCCGGTGCTGCTCGGCAGCAGCGCGTACCCGATCTACGAGCGCTCGCACGATGGCCCGCTGGTAGGAAGCAGCCAGGTCGGAGCGGCGGCGCTCTAGCTCACCGGGCGAGAGGTCCCGCACGACGTAGAGGAGCGCGGTCTTGAGCCCGGAGAACGAGAAGTCGAGCCCCGGCACTCGGGCAACCGGAAAGTCGAACGCCTCGGGATCACCCTCGCGCGCCAGCCGGTCGATCGCAGCGCCGCCCGGGTAGCCGAGGCCGAGCAGCCGCGCTCCCTTGTCGAACGCCTCACCGGCGGCATCGTCGAGCGTCGTCCCGACTACCCGGTAGCCGGAGTGGTTCAGCACGTCGAGCAGCAATGTGTGTCCCCCGCTTGCAAGCAGGCACAGAAAGGGCGGCTCAACCGGCTCGGGCTCGAGATAGAGCGAGGCGACGTGCCCGTGCAGGTGGTCGACCGGCACGAGCGGCAGTCCGCGCGCCCAGGCAAGCGCTTTCGCGGCGGACACCCCGATTAGGAGCGCGCCGATCAGGCCCGGGCCCACCGTCACCGCGACAGCGTCCAGGTCGTCGAAGCCCGCATCCGCCCCGGCGAGCGCCTCCCGTACGACGGGGACGACCAGCTCGAGGTGGCGCCGCGACGCGACCTCGGGCACGACGCCTCCGTAAGGCGCGTGCAGGTCGGCCTGGGAGGACACCACGCTGGCCAGCACGTGGCCGTCGCCCGCGACGAGCGCGGCAGCGGTCTCGTCGCACGACGTCTCGATGCCGAGAATCACGTTCTTTTCGCTTCGCGAAAAGACGTCCGGCGGCTTGTGAGGCGACGCTCGCTGCGGTGCCCGGCGCGTACCGGGCTGAGTGGCGACCTGTGCGCGGCGTGGGTGCTCAACGGGCGGAGGCGCTCGAATGCTCGCTTACGCTTTCACGGCCGTCAGAGCGCGAAAGCACCGGCTCCTTCCACATGACTACCGCGTCCTCTCGGTTGTCCGTGTAGTAGCCGCGGCGCACGCCGCGCGTTCGGAAGCCGAGCCGTTCGTAGAGGCGAATCGCGGCTGCGTTCGAAACCCGCACCTCGAGTGTGTAGCCACGCTCCCCGTCGCCGGCGGTGAGATCGAAGAGCCGGTCGAAGAGGCGCGTGGCGACGCCGCGCCCTCGCTGGTCCGGCTCCACGGCGATGTTCATCACGTGCCAGGCGTCGACGTAGCGCGAGATGATCAGGTAGCCGATCAGCTCTTCGGTCGCGGGGTCGAAGGCCCCCAGGCAGATCGAGGTCGGCTTCGCCAGCTCGGTGGCGAACATCGAGCGAGACCAGGGCGTCGGGTACGAGCGCCGCTCGATTCGCTCAATGCCGGTGAGGTCACCCATACGCAGGCCGCGGATCTCGTTCATGCGGCCGCCCGGTCGGCGTCCGGTACGCGCACGTAGAGTGGCTCGACCTGATCGCCCGGCCCGAACTCGCGCGCGAGCAGCGCGTGGAAGCGGGCGCGCGGCGCGTGGCGGTCGTCCTCGTCGGGCGGTACCTCGGCGCCTGCGCCCTCGAGCACGGCGCGGTAGCGAACGGCGCCGTCGCCCACGCAGAGCGTGCCCGGCTCGAGCGTCAGCTCCTGCGGGGCGAGGACACGCGGCTCGCCATCGAGCTCCGTAAAGACCTCGCGACGCCTCGCGTCGATCACGGCGACCGCTCCGGGGGCACCGGCGGCCAGAGCACGCAGCGTGGGCACACCCGCGAGCGGCACGTCCAACGCAAGCCCCAGGGCACGCGCGGTGGCGATGCCGATTCGCACGCCCGTGAAGCTTCCCGGACCGGTACCGACGGCGATGCCGCCGAGCTCGGCGGGCGCGATGCGCGCCTCTGTGAGCAGCGCATGGGCGTCCTCCAGTACGGAGGCCGGCCGTGACACGCGCTCGCCGAGCACCTCGTCGCCGCGTGTGAGCGCAGTCGTGACGACACTGGTTGCGGTGTCGAAGGCGAGCACGTACATCGCTAGAGACCCTGAAGCACCTCGGCCGGCGCGTCGAGCGTTACAAGTCTACGGGTGCTGTTCACGTGCCGGAGAGAGACGGCGGCGCGCGCCGGAGGCAGCAGCCCGCCTGCCGCCTCGGGCCATTCGACGAAGCAGACCGCGTCGTCGAAGTACGGTTCGAGGTCGCCCCACTCCGCTGCCGAGACCGTCGTGAACCGGTAGAGGTCGACGTGGGAGACCCGTACGTCACCTTCGTAGCGATGGCCGATCGTGAACGTCGGACTGGTCACGGGTTGCGCGACGCCGAGCTCGCGGCAGGCACCGCGCACGAACGTCGTCTTGCCGGCGCCCAGCTCGCCCGACACGGTGACGACGTCGCCCAGATTGAGGCGGCGCGCCAGGCGTCCGCCGATTGCCTCGGTCTCCGCAGCTGACGACGACTCGATCTCCACGAGGGGAGGCTAATCCGAAGCCGCCGCCTCGCCGGTGGACGACTTGTCACTCATTCGTCACACAACCAGGGACAGTCCCTGAACGTGTCGGTTCTGGACAGCATGTGAATGGTTCGCGGCAGTGTTGTGACAGGTCTGACCCTCGCGCCTTCGTACGAAAGGTCAGGTGTCCGCTTAGAACAGACCGAGCTGGACGGCGGGCTCGGGCTCGAGCAGAGCCGGCTCCGGTTCAGGGCGTACCTGTTCCTCCGCGCCGCGGCCGAGCAGGCCCGGGAGACGTGCGAAGTCCTCCTCGAGCACCTTCAGCATCGCCGGGGTGTAGAGCGCCGCCGCCGGATGGTAAAGCGGGTAAAGCACGACATCCCTACCGCCCAGCGTCACCTGCTGCTCCTGCCCGTGCACGCGAGTGATGCCGACCTGCTTGCCCGACAGCAGCTTGGTCGCGAAGTTGCCCAGCGTGGCGACGACCTTCGGCTCGATGAGCGCAAGCTTGCGGAAGAGATAGCCCTCGCACGCCTCGATCTCGTCGGGCATCGGATCGCGGTTCCCCGGGGGCCGGCACATCAGCACGTTGGAGATGTACACATCGGCGCGGGAGAGCCCGATTCCTTCGAGCAGGCGATCGAGGAGCTTCCCGGCCTGGCCGACGAAGGGGAAGCCCTGCTTGTCCTCGTGGAAGCCCGGCGCCTCGCCCACGAACAGCAGATCGGCGTCAGGGTTCCCGACGCCGAAAACGACCTGGGTACGGGTCTCTGCGAGTCGACAGTCAGTGCAGCCTGCAACGGACTCCGCAAAAGCCCGCAGCTCGAGCGCGCGGCGTGTGGCATCCACGGCCGGCGAGTCTACGTCTCCCTGCGGACGAGCCTTGCAACAGTCTGTTGCAAGTCGATTGCGCCGTTCAGTGACTGCAGCCGCACGAGCCGCCGCAGCATCCGCCCCCGGCCGGGCGCGAGCCGTAGCCCGGCTCTACCCCGCTGCCGTGTGCGGCAAAGACCGACAGCTGCCGCAGCACGTCGGCGGCGCCGCAGTGCGGACACGCAGGCGCGTCGGCGTCCATGCGAACGAGCTCTTCGAAGTGCGACTCACACTCCATGCACGCGTACTCGTAGACGGGCATGCGTTCGCCAGTCTAGTCGGCCGCGAGCGCGGCAGCGGCCGGCCTTTCGACCGGCCGCTGCGCTGCGGCGTGCTGGGACGGTTGGATGCGAGGCGCCGGCGCCGCCGCCGTCCGGTGGCCCGGTCGGTGCACGGCTGACGCAGTCGCTCGCACCTCGCGAGTATCCGCAGTTCAAAGCGGTGCCCCGCTTTGCCTGGTATCGGCGTGCGCGGGCGAGCCTTGCGGAAGTTCACTCCCGAGAGGGTCACTCGTTGGAGGCGGCCTCCTGCTCTGTCGAGCCGGACCAGGAACGGTACGAGCCCACCGCGCGGACGAGCTCGGGAGAGAGCGAACGCCACTCTCCTGCCGCAGGCGGCTCAGCTTCGGCGCCGAGCCTCTCAGCGACCTTCGCCATCTCGCGGTCGAGCTCGTCGGGCCCGGCGCCGGCGAGCGCAGCCTGCTCGAACACGGCCTCGTCGACGAGCATCGGCGCGCCGACGCGCACGGCCAGATTGACGGCGTCGCTCGGTCGCGCGTCGATCTCGCTCGCGTCGCCACCGGAGCTGACGATGTTGACCATCCCGTAGAACGTGTTCTCGCGCAGGCTGCTCACGACGACGTGGTCAACACGGGCGCCTGTGGCCTCGAGCAAGCGGGCCATCAAGTCCGCCGTAAGGGGTCTCGGCACCGGCTCGCTCCCGAGATGGAGCGCGAGCGAGTCGCCCTCACCGGCGCCCACCCAGATGGGCAGCACGCGCTTCCCGCCGCGTTCCTGCAGAAGCACGATGCGATTCTCCTCGGCCAGACGCGGCCTCCCGTCCTCACCCGGCTCGTCGCGCACACGTACGACCACGTCACGCAGCTCGACCTCGACCATGCTCGTCTCCTTTCTCGTCATCTCAGGGGCTAGGGATGCAAGCCGCTTGCGCAGCTCGCGACGCCCGCGGTGGAGCCGCACTCGCACGGCGCCGGAGGAGCCGCCCACACGTGCGGCGATCTCCCCCGCGCTGAAGCCTGCGACGTCGTGCATCAGCACCGCCTCCCGCTGTGCTGCCGGCAACACGGCGAGCGCCTCGCGCACGAGCGCAGCAGCTTCGGCCGCTTCCGCGAGCTCGTCGACCGAGGCCACACGAGCACCGTCCCACGCTGCCGTCCGGCGACCGGCCCGCATCCGCATCCGCGCGAGGTTTGCCGCGATGCCGTACAGCCAGGCCCCGAAGCGCGCCGGATCGCGCAGGTGCTCGAGCCCGAGGTAAGCCTGGAACACGGCTTCCTGTGCTAGATCCTCAGCCTCGTCGGGATCGCGGACGATCGCCTGCGCGAGCGCCCGGGTGCGCGTCCAATGCCGGTCGACGAGTGCAGCGAACGCCTCGGTGTCGCCGCCGCGGGCACTCACTACCAGCTCGCTGTCGGGTTTCTCCTCCACCAACCTAGGTTGCGCGACGTGCGGCGAACGTTACGAGTTACCCTTCTTGTGCCCGGTATCCACTGGTGAACTGGAGCGAAGTGATCCAACCCATCACGGTCGTCGGCGCCGGACGCGTCGGCTCGGCAATCGCCGCGCGCCTGCGTGAGCGTGGCATTGACGTACAGGTCACCGGTCGCGAGCTCGCGGTCGGCGACGCCGAGCTGGTCCTGCTGTGCGTCCCGGACAGCGCCATCCCCGAGGTGGCAGCCCGGATCGAGCCGGGCCCGTGGCTCGCGCACACGAGCGGCGCGAGCAAGCTCTCCGCCCTAGATCCGCACGCCCGCCGCTTCAGCCTCCACCCGCTTCAGACCTTCACGCGGGCGCGGGGGGCCGAGCAGCTAGACGGTGCCTTCGCGGCCGTGAGCGCCGAGAGCCCTGCGGCGCTCGGAAACGCGTTCGCGCTAGCAGCGACGCTGGGGCTCGAGGCCTTCGAGCTGGAGGATGCGGATCGTCCCCTCTATCACGCAGGCGCAGTGCTGGCCGCAAGCTATCTGGTCACCCTCCAGCGAGCCGCCGCCCGCCTGGTCGAGACGGCGGGAGCGCCTCCTGCTGCGCTCGTGCCCCTCATGCGCCGCACGATCGACAACGACTTCGAGCCAACGGGACCTGTCGTGCGCGGCGACCGGGCGACCGTCGAGGCGCACCTCGCCGAGATTCACGCGCGGCGGCCCGAGCTGGAGGAGCTCTACCGGACTCTCGCCGAGGCGACGGAGGCGATTGCGCCGTGAAGGTGCTGCACACGATCCCCGAGCTTCGCGCAGCCCTGAAGCCTTCCCGCGACGGCTCCTCCGTCGGCCTGGTGCCGACCATGGGCTCGTTCCACGAGGGCCACCTGTCTCTCTTCCGCGCTGCACGGCGGGAGCGCGATGTCGTCGTGGTGAGCCTGTTCGTCAACCCGGCGCAGTTCGATTCCGCTGACGATCTCAACGGCTACCCACGCGACGAGGAAGGTGATGCCCGGCTGGCCGAGCAGGAGGGGGTCGACTACGTGTTCGCGCCCACGTCCGAAGAGCTCTACCCGGACGGCTTTCAGACCTGGATCGACGTGCTGGAGCTGGGGCACCCCCTCGAGGGAGAGTTCCGACCCGGTCATTTCCGAGGCGTGGCCACCGTGTGCCTGAAGCTCTTCAACCTCGTGCGCCCGCAGCGCGCGTACTTCGGGCAGAAGGACGCGCAGCAGGCGGCTGTGATCAAGCAGCTCGTCCGCGACCTCGACCTCGAGGTGGAGGTCCGCGTCCTCCCCACCGTCCGGGATGCCGATGGGCTGGCACTCTCGTCTCGGAACACCCGACTCTCGCCGGAGCACCGCCGGGCGGCGCTTGCCCTGCCCAGGGCGCTCGCGGCGGGCTCAGCGGCCCATGCGCGCGGAGCTGACGCGGCCTCGGCCGCTCAGCGCGTGCTGGACGAGGAGGCCCTCGTCGTTCCGCAGTACGTCTCGGCGGCCGCGCTCGACGGTCAGCTCGTTCTGCTCGCGGCCGTGCGCGTCGGCGGTATCCGCCTGATCGACAACGTCGTCCTGGAAGGAGATCTCTCATGAGCATTCGCCAGCAGACACCGGCACCCGCCGTGCCCGCCCCCGGGAAGCTGGCGCTTCCCGAGCTTGCCGAGATGAAGCGGCGCGGAGATCGAATCGTGATGGTGACGGCCTACGACGCCACGAGCGGGCGGCTTGCGGACGCCGCGGGCGTCGAGCTCGTGCTCGTCGGCGACACGGCCGCCATGGTCGTGCTAGGCCACGAGTCGACGACCGTGCCCGTGACGATGGACGAGATGCTGTTCATGACTCGTGCCGTCACGCGCGGCACGCGGCGGCCGCTCGTCGTCGGCGACATGCCGTTCGGCTCGTACCAGGTCTCGGACGAGGACGCGATGCGCAACGCGATCCGCTTCTTGAAGGAAGCCGGCGCGGACGTCGTCAAGCTCGAGGGAGCCGGCCCCTCGCTCTCGCGTGTGCGGGCGATCGTGGGCGCGGGCATCCCCGTTATGGGCCACGTCGGGCTGACGCCTCAGTCCGCCACCATGCTGGGCGGCTTCAAGGCCCAGGGCCGCACGGCCGACCAGGCGCGCCGCCTCTACCAAGACGCGCTCGCGCTCGAGGACGCCGGCTGTTTCGCCGTCGTGCTGGAAGCGGTGCCGGCGCCCGTCGCCGAGCGGGTGACGCGGGCCCTGACGATCCCGACGATCGGGATCGGCGCCGGAGCGGGCTGCGACGGTCAGGTGCTGGTCTGGCACGACCTGCTCGGCCTGTTCGAGGGCCACACGCCGCGCTTCGTCAAGCGTTACGCCCGCATCGGCGACGAAATCCGGCGCGCGCTCGAGGCGTACGTCACGGACGTGCGCACGGGCGCCTTCCCGGAGGCGCAGCACACCTACTCGATTCCCGACGAGGAGCTCGCCGCCTTCGAGGACGCGTTGCCTGGTCGCACAGAGCCGCGAACTGTCAGCTGAGGAGGCTCAGACCCGTGCCGAGCCCGACCAGCGCCGCCGCGGCGACGGAGCACGCGGCGATCGAGCGCCCCCAGCTCCAGCCGTAAAGAACGTGCACGCCTATCACGAGCAGCCCGAGCACCCACGCGTAGAACCCGATCTCGATCGCATCGAGCGTGAGCGCGAAGGCCCCGTCGTCGGACCCGCCGGCGCGGAAGATGTTCCCTCCGAACGCGGCGAGACGAACCGGCCAGACCACCACCAGTGACAGGGCAAGCGGCGCCACGGCGAACGCCAGGAGGTGCCGGGTGCGCCGAAACGTGCCGGGCTTACCGACGGCAGACGAGCCCAGCTGGAGAGCGGCCCCGCCCAGCCAGTAGGCGAACAGGCCCTGTACCCCGCCCGCGGCCACCACCCAGACGGCAACCAGCAGACCGTCGAACTCCGGGTCATCGAGCAGCTCGGCGTTGCGCGCAGCGCCGAGGGCTACGGCCATACCGGCGAGGAACACGAGTGCGGTAACGGGCTCCTGACGCGACGAGGCCAGCGCTTCCGGCTCGGCTCGCAGCGCGGCAAATACCGCGCGCGGCGCCTGCAGCACCAACAGCGTGCGCAGCCACCATGCGCTCTCCGAGCGCCCTTGTCCAGGCGGTGGGTCCATCTTGGCGCTGACCCTACTGCTCCGGAAATCACCGGCGGCTGCGGCGCCCGGGCGCTTGACTTCTGGAAATCACTCGAACGAGTGATCGGGCGTGGGGTGGCGCGACTCATCCTCAGTGAGTGAGAGTGTTTACCGCGGTCCAGCGAGGTCCACGCCCCCCGCGGCGGGGCGGCTGCGAGCGCTCCGAGAGGATGGCGATGACCCGGGCCTGGGTGCGATTCGCAGGCATTGCCGCGTTGCTCCTGCTTCAGACGGTCACGGTCTTCGTCGTGCTCGGCGGGCGCCTTCCGGATCGCACCGCGCGAACGGGTGCCGTGGTGGTGCTCCGCCCGGCGCTCGGCGGACGTCTGGAAGCTTCGTCGAACGAGCCGTTCCTGTACGCAAGTGGGCTGGAAGACGGAGACGAGGTGACGGGGCGACTCGAGATCCGTAACACGTCCCGGATCCCGCTCGCGGTGCGGCTTCGTGTGGAAGCGAGCCCGCGCGCCTTGGACCGGTTGCTCTCGGTCGAAGTGCATGACGGCGAGGAACGGCTCTTCCGGGGACCGCTCGGCCGGCTGCGCGGGAACACCGCGCTACGGTTCCTGCTCGGCGCCGGTGAACGCTGCTCACTGCTGTTTCGCATCGCTCTCCCTGCCGGCTCGCCCGACGGGTACGAGGGCGTGATCGCCGACGCGCGCGTCGAGGCAGGCGTCGAGCGCAAGACGAAGCTCGGCGCCGGCACAAAGAGCCAGGCCCTCTGATGTCCGCGGCGCAGGGCTCAGCTCAGCCGTTCGGCAAGCCGGTCCACGAAAAGCTCGCCGACCAGCGCGCACATCGACAATGCGAGCCCGGCAAGGGCTTGCGCTCTCAGCGACCGGGTCCGTAGCCCCACTGCGGCCGAGCCCGCTCCGGCCACGCCGAGCCAGAACACACCGACGCCCAGCCAGGTCCAGGAGCCCTCCGCGCGCTCGACGGTGCGCAGCACGAGCAGCACCACGAGCGCGACCAGCGCGAGCCCGCCGAGCAAGAGCGCTCGCTGGGCGAACCGGCGGCGAAAGTCGTCCCGCGCGGGCAACCGGGTATGAGCGCCCACCGGGTCGCGCTTCAGCCAGACGGTTCGCGTCATAGGCTTACTCTATTACGTCACTGACGGGAAAACTAGGCGGCTGCGGCGTCGCGGGCTTGCAACACCCCGCGCAGGTACTGCCCCGTGAATGACTCCTCGACC
>DAITAO010000096.1:0-11198 GCA_036824245.1 Gaiellaceae bacterium
GCCGGCGCCGCCGCACGTGTCGCAACGCTCCGCGCCGGTGCCCGGCTCGGCACCGTCGCCGCCGCAGCGGGCGCAGGCCACGGCGACGGGAAACGGCACGCCACGGGTGGTGCCGGTCGCCGCCTCGCGAAGCTCGATCTCCACGCGTGCCACGACATCCGCGCCCCGCGTGCGCCGCACGCCGCCGCCCGCGAACAGCTCGTCCCCGAAGAAGGCTGAGAAGATGTCCGCCAGATTGCCGAAGTCGAAGTGCGTCGGCCGGAAGCCGCCGCTGCGCAAGCCGGCGTGCCCGAAACGGTCATAGAGGTCACGCGTCTCGGGCTTCGAGAGCACCTCGTATGCCTCGGCGACGACGCGGAAGCGCTCATGCGCGTCGGGCTCATCCGACACATCCGGGTGCACCTGGCGCGCCAGACGACGGAAAGCGCGCTTGATCTCTGCGTCATCGGCGCCGCGCGGGACGCCGAGCACCTCGTAGTAGTCCCGCTCCGCCGTGGCCATGATCGAAGCGTAGCTCCGCCGGTCGCCGGTGCCGGGGGCGCCTAGGGATTCAACTCGAGGTCGACGGCAAGGGGCAGGTGGTCGGACGCCTGCCGCGCCGCCTCGCCGTCGACGACGCAACATGCTCGCACGCGCTCCGCCAGGTTCGAGGATGCGAATGCGTAGTCGAGCCGAAGCCAGGGTGTCGCCGCCGGATACGTCCAGCCGGCCTTTGCCGCATGGAGCGAGCGGTAGCAGTCGACGTAGCCCGCGGCGGCAAACGGAGCGAGCACGACCCGCGGCGCGCCCGACACCGCGTCGCCGCGCGGGACGACGCCGAGCGGCGGGTCACCGACGCTGTCACCCTGGGCAACGGCGTTGAAGTCGCCGACCAGAAGGTGTGGATCCTGAACCGCCCTCAGCACGCCGAGGGTCGCTCTCACCTCGGGGATGCGCGGATGGGCTTCCTCCTCCTGTCGGGACGTGAGGTGGGTGGTGAAGAGGCGAACGCCGTCCAGCTCGATCTCGAGGAGAGTCTTTGCAAGGGCAGGCAGGCAGTGGTTGTGCGACCGCCGGACGGGCAGGCGGCTCAGCCAGGCGACGTGCAAGTCGAAGATGCTGTTGCCTCTGCCGAAGACGAGCTCCATCCCGAGTCCCCGGGCGAGCGCCGCAGCGGAATCGTGGGTCGCTTCCTGGAGCGCGGCAACGTGCGGCGCCTCGTTGCGGATCACGGCGGCGATCTGGTCGAGGCGGTCGCCGCCGCCGTCCAAGATGTTGTACGAAAGGGCCCGCACGATGCCCGCACGCGTTCGCGGGCGCGATCGCTCAGTTGGCGGCGTAATACGACTCGGCGAAGCGCGAGAGCTCCGATGCCGCCGCCCGCACGGACTGAATGGCAACGGCGTAGTCCATGCGCAGCGGCCCGAGCAGGCTGACGGCCCCGAGCGTCTGATTGACGAGCCCGTACGCGGCGCCGACGAGCACGACGTCGCGCAGGCCCGGGTGCGCAAGCTCGTCGCCGACGCGGACGTAGAGCCGCTCGCGATCGAGCACGCCCGCGAGCAGCTCGAGCAGGGCGGCCCGTTTCTCCAGCACCTCGAGCAGGCTGCTGTAGCCGTGGAAGTCCTCCCGGCGCAGCTCGTTGAGCAGCGTCGCCGCGCCACCCACGAAGAGGCGGCGATCGTCGGTAGCGAGGTCGGTGAACGCCGGCCAGAGCAGCTGCAGGAAGGCCTGCTCGCGAGGTGACAGCGCCGGGTCCTCGAAGCGCTGACGCAGTGCCCGCGTGCCCAGCTTCAGGCCGACCACCTGCTCGTTGAGGTACTCCGCGGCCCAGCCCGTTAGGCCGACGTCGACGGGCGCATCGAATGTCACGACCCGCTTGCTGACCCCGCCTGTCGAAGTGATGACGACCACCATCGCGATCTGCGCCTGCAGCATCAACACCTCGACGTGCCGGACCGCGGCCGTTTCGAGCGGCGGCGCAGAAACGAGCGCGAGCAATCGCGTGACATCCGAGAGCGCCTCGGTCGTCGCCTGAAGCGTTGCCTCGACCTCCCCCTGCGCGGAGATCAGGTCGAGCGGAAAGATCGCGGGCCGGTCGAGCCGCTCTAGGAGGTCATCCACATAGAGCCGGTAGCCGCGGTCGGTGGGCACGCGGCCCGCCGACGTGTGGGGATGGGTGAGCAGTCCGCGGGCCTCCAGCTCGGCCAGCTCGCTCCGCACCGTGGAGGGCGAGACCTGCAGGCCTCCGGCCTCGACGAGATGCCTGGACCCGATCGGCTGGCCCGAACCGACGTACTCCTCGACCACCCGGCGGAGGATGTGGCGCTGGCGCTCACTCAGCCGTTCGTGCTCTGCCTGCATGCGTCGATTGTAGTTGTGTGCAGGGAAAAGCCGCATCCGCGGGCCCGTCGCGGCCGCCGTGCGACCCCAGCGCAGCTCATGCCAGCAGGTCGGCCGTCACTCCGCCGCCAAGGAAGCGTCCGCGACGTGTCAGCGTGATGCTCTCTTCTCCGTCCCCGCCCCGGCGACGCTCGGCCAGCCCGAGCCGCTCGGCACGTTCCAGAGCACCGGCGTCGAGGGCGCCGGTGAGGCGATCGAGTACGAGCGGCTCATCGAGCCGCAGGCCGAGCATCACGCGCTCCGTGCGCTGCGTGGCCGCCACGAGCTCTTCCACTTCTCGCCTGGGCCGCCGTCCGGATGACAGCGCATCCAGATAGCCCCCCAGGCCGGGCGCGTTGCGCCAGCGCCGGCCGCCCACCGTCGACACGGCGCCCATGCCGAGCCCCAGGTAGTCGCGGCCCCGCCAGTAGGCCAGGTTGTGGCGTGAGCGAAGGTCGCGGTCGCCTGCAAGCTCGGGCCGGCGGCAGAAGTTGGCTGTCTCGTACCAGCGGTAGCCGGCGCCGGTCAGCACGTCGACGACCCGCTCGAAGTACTGCTCCATCGCCTCCGCCTGGCGGGTGAGCTCTTCTCCGTGCGCATGCGTGAAGCGCGTCCCCGGCTTGGCCTCCAGCTCGTAGCAGGACAAGTGTTCCGGCTCGAGCTCGAGCGCCGCGGCGAGATCGCGCTCGAGATCGGCGGAGCCCTGACCCGGAATCCCGTAGATGAGATCGAGTGAGATGTTGTCAAAACTGGCATCGCGAAGAGCGTAGACGGCGCGCCGGACGTCGTCGCGACCGGCCGCCCGCTCGAGCGTGGCGAGCAGGTGAGGTTGGAAGCTCTGGGCACCTAGGGACACCCGCGTGACCGGGGATGCGCGCAACAAGCCGGCAAGCTCGCGTGTGACCGTCTCTGGGTTCGCCTCGATGGTGATCTCCTCGGCCGCCGGCAGAGCTGCCAACAGCCGCGCGAGCGCGCTCGGCGCGGTGAAGGTCGGGGTGCCGCCGCCGACGAAGATGGTCTCCAGGGCCGGCGCGAGCAACCCGCGCTCCAGGTCGAGCTCCGCGAGCAGCGCGTCCACGTACATGTCGTGCTGACCGCGGCGCCCGACCACGGTTACAAAGTCGCAATACCCACAGCGGTGCGCGCAGAACGGCAGGTGCACGTAGAGGTGGCGGACGTCGCTCATCGCTTCTCGTCTCCGAGATTGAGCACGGCCAGGAACGCCTCCTGGGGCACCTCCACGGCGCCGACTTGCTTCATACGCCGCTTGCCGGCCTTCTGTTTCTCGAGCAGCTTCCGCTTGCGGGTGATGTCGCCGCCGTAACACTTGGCCAACACGTCCTTGCGCTTTGCCTTGACCGTCTCGCGAGCGATCACCCGCGAGCCGATGGCTGCCTGGATGGCGACGTCGAAGAACTGCCGCGGGATCTCCTCCTTGAGCCGCTCGACGAGCGCTTTGCCGCGACCGTAGGCGCTTTCGCGATGCACGATCAGCGACAGCGCGTCGACCGGCTCGCCGCCCACCAGCACGTCCACGCGTACGAGCGGCCCCTCACGGAAGCCGGCCAGGTCGTAGTCGAAGCTCGCGTACCCGCGCGTGCGCGACTTCAGCTGGTCGTAGTAGTCGAGCACGATCTCGGCGAGCGGCAGCTCATAGGTGAGGTGCACGCGCTGCTCGGAGAGGTACTCGAGGTGGTCGAAGAGCCCGCGCCGGTCGTTGCAGAGCTCCATGACCGCGCCGACGTACTCCTTGGGCACGATGATCGACGCCTTGATATAGGGCTCCTCGACGCGCTCGAACTCGGACGGCAGGTCGGCCGGGTTGTGCACCTCGACCAGCTCGCCGGTACGGGTCTCCACCTGGTAGGCAACGTTGGGCGCCGTGACCAGCAGATCGAGGTCGAACTCGCGCTCCAGTCGCTCGCGCACGATCTCCATGTGCAGCAGGCCCAGGAAGCCGCAGCGGAAGCCGAAGCCGAGCGCCTGGGAGGTCTCGGGCTCGTAGAAGAGCGCCGCATCGTTCAGCTTGAGACGGTCGAGGGCGTCGCGCAGCTCGGGGTAGTCGTCCGAGTCGGTCGGGAAGAGGCCCGCGAAGACGGTCGGCTTGACGTCTTTGTAGCCGGGCAGCGGCTCGGCGGCCGGGCGCTCCTCGGAGGTGAGCGTGTCCCCGACACGTAGCTTCGAGACGTCCTTCAGGCCGGTGATCACGTAACCGACCTCGCCCGCAGCCAGCGTCTCCGCCGGCGTCATGGTCGGCGAGAAGAACCCGAGCTCCTCGACCTCGAAACGGGTGCCTTGCGCCATCGCGCGCAGCCGCTCACGCGGCCGGAACAAGCCGTCGACCACGCGAACGAAGGCAACAACCCCGCGGTACTGGTCATACGAGGAGTCGAAGACGAGCGCGCGTCCCGACGCCTCCGCGTCCCCCGCAGGGGCCGGAATGCGCTCGACCACTGCGTCGAGCAGCGCGTCGACTCCCTCACCCGTCTTCGCAGACACACGCAGCACGCGCTCGGGTTGCTCTCCGATGAGAGTCGAGATCTCCGCCGCCGTGCCCTCGGGGTCGGCCTGCGGCAGGTCGATCTTGTTGACGACCGGCACGATCTCCAGGTCGTTCTCGATGGCGAGGTACGCGTTGGCGACCGTCTGGGCCTCCACACCCTGGGCGGCGTCGACGACGAGCACGGCGCCCTCGCAGGCCTGCAGCGAGCGGGACACCTCGTAGGTGAAGTCGACATGGCCGGGCGTGTCGATCAGGTTGAGCTGGTGGCCCCGCCACAGGACGCGCACCGCCTGTGCCTTGATGGTGATGCCGCGCTCGCGCTCGAGCTCCATCGAGTCGAGCAGCTGGTCGCGCATCTCGCGGCCGGACACGGTGTCGGTCAGTTCGAGAATGCGGTCGGCGAGCGTCGACTTGCCGTGGTCGATGTGCGCAATGATCGAGAAGTTGCGGATGCGTGTCTGGTCCATGACGCGTCAGGCCCGACGGAAGCGGGCCCGCAGAGAGAGTAGCGCCTGCAACTCGCGCACCCGCAGCGCCCGGCAGGCGAGCAGATAGGCGCCCAGCCCGGCCGCCACGGCCGCGAAGACGGACGTGAGCTGCGCTCCGAACGAACGGCCGAGCTCATCGTCGAGCAGCCACCAGAGGCCGAAGGACGCCCCGGCAAGCGGCACGCACGCGACCGTCACGCGCAGCAGCGAGTCGAGGATGGCGCGCAGGTCGAGCCTGCCCAGTCGTCGTCGCAGCAACACCACGAGCGCCGCCGCCCCGGCGATGTTCGCGAGCGATACGGCGAGCGGCAGACCCCATATGCCGACGCGGTAGAGGGCCCAGTACAGCGCCACGTTGAGGGCGACGTTGCCGAGCGCCACCCCGGTCGGCAGCCACGGTCGCTGCAAGCTGAAGAAGCCGCGGTTCAGCATCAGCATCATCCCGTTGAACGCGAGCCCGAGCGAGAAGGCGGCCAGCGCGCCGGCGACGACCGTCGTCTCGCCCGGGCCGAAGCGGCCCCGCTCATAGAGCAGGCGCACGATCGGCTCGGCCAGCACGGCCGATATCACGGCCGCGGGGATGAGCAGGAAGTTGATCTGCCGCAGCCCGAGGGAGACCGTGTTTCGAAACGCGTCCAGGTCGGCGCGAGCCGCGAGCCGCGAAAGCGCCGGGAAGAGCACGGTGGCGACGGCCACCGAGAACATGCCCTGCGGCAGCATGTAGATGCGGAACGCCTTGTCGATGGCGTTGGGCGCAATCGTCGGATCGATCAGCTTGGCCGCGAAGATGGTGGCGATCACGGCGTTGACGTTGATCAACCCCAGGCTGAGCGTCACCGGCGCCATGAGCTTGAAGACCTGCTTGACAGCCGGATCGCGGACGTCGAGCGCCATGCGCAGCCTTCCGTCGCGGCCGCGCAGCCACGGAAGCGGCAGCAGCACCTGGATGACGGTGCCGGCGAGGATCGAACCGGCGTACACGTACAGCTTCCCGCTCTCGGTGTCGGCCTGCGGGACGCCCAGCACGAGGCCGACGATGATGGCCAGATTCCAGAAGACGGGCGTCAGCGCCGGCACCGTGAAGTGCTCGTAGCTGTTCAGGATGCCGACGATCACTCCGGAGACGCCGAGCAGCACGACGACGGGGAACAGCAGCTGCGAGAGCGTGACGGCAAGGTCGTCGTACGCATCCGTCATGGGCGGCACGATCAGCGGGGCAGCCAGGATGAATAGCGCGGTCAGACCGGTGAGCCCGAGCAGGAGCAGCCAGAAGAGCGTCGAGGCGACCCGCCACGCCCGTGCGCGCTCGCCCTTCTCGAGCAGCTCGGTGAAAACCGGCACGAACGCGGACGACAGTGCCGCGTCGGCGACGAGCGCGCGCACGAGGTTCGGGATCTGGAACGCGACGGTGAAGGCATTGATCTGCCCACGCGCGCCGAAGTAGTTCGCGACGACGATCTCGCGCCCTAGGCCGAGGATGCGCGAAAGCCCGGTGGCCAGCGAGAAGATCGCCGTCGACCAGGCGAGCCGGCGCGCCGCCCTGGCCCGCGTCTCCACGCGCGCGAGTATAGGGAGGGCACCCGCCGCCTCCTGGCCGGGGGCCGCCACTCCCCCTCCCCGCCGTCGAGTCTAGTGGCGAAAAGCGCACGGATTGCAATCGCTCCGTGACGAATGTGGGGCTCCGGCGCGGCGGTTCTACGGAGAGGGCTCTGCTACGATCGTGCGGCCCGCAGGAGCGGGCGTTTCACGCCATGGCGAACATCAGGCAACAGAAGAAGCGCGTCCGCACCGCCGCCCGCGAGCGGCTCGAGAACCTGCGCTATCGCTCGACGGTCAGGACGCTGACGAAGCGACTCGAGGCGTCCATCGAGGAGGGTGACGACGCGCGTATCGCCGAGGAGCACCAGCGTCTCCAGCACTGGATCGACCGCGCGGCCGCGCGCGGTGCCATCCATCGCAATCTCGCCGCGCGCAAGAAGGCGCAGGCGGCGCGCCTCGTCGGCCCTAAAGCCTAGGCGGGCGTAGCCGCGGCAACCGGCCGCGCGCGTGTCACGTCGACGAGCGCCAGCTCGAGCTCGAGCTCCGCAGGGCGTTTGCTAGCCCCCTTGAGCGCCGCGTCGAGCTCGGCGAGACGCACGACCGCGGCGTCCAGCTCGTCGGGCGAGTAGCGCTCGGCGTGGCCGAGCGCCTTGCGCACGCGGAACTCGTGCGCACCGAGTGCCTTTGCAATCTCACGCGTCGATTGGCCAGCCGCGGCGAGACGTTGCGCAGCTCGCACCAGCGCCACCTGTGAGGCGAGTCGCGCACCGACGATGAAGGGCTCCGCGCGGTGCACTTCCGACTCGTACGCCGCGAGCACGCCTGCCACGTCTCGTCCGCCCCAGGCGTCCGAGAGCGCCCAGGAGGGAGCTTCGCGCCCGTGCACGGCGAGGAGCTCGACGTCGCGGGCCGTGACCGTCTCGCCACCCGCCCACGTGGCGAGCTTCTCGACTTCGGCGGCGAGCTCGCCGAGGTCATCGCCGACGATCGCCACGAGCGCCTCGCACGCCTCGCGATCGACCTGCGCGCTCAGCCGGCCGAACTGCTCCGCCACCCAGGCCGGGACTCGCCGCTTCGGCACATCCCACGCGAGCACCTCTCCGGCCGGCGCGACCGCCTTGGCGAGCGGCGAGTCGGGCTTGAGCCCGTCCGCGACGAGCGCGAGCACCGTCTCGGGCGCTGGATCCTTCAGATAGGCGGCCACAGCCTTGGCGTCCGTGGCCTTCCAGCGCTCGACACCGTCGACGATCACGAGCCGCCCACCCCCGCCGAACAGCCCCAACGCGTTGCAAACGGCCACGGCGTCGTCTCCTCCCGTCGCTTCCGCGAACACGTGCTCCACGCTCGCCTCGTCGAAGCGGTCTCGCAGCCGCTCCAGCGCCCGCGCGATCTTCGGCCTGTCGCTACCCGTCAGCAGGTACGCGGGGCGTAGTGCGTCGGGGGCCATGCGGAGAGGTTACTCGCGCTCGGTGTGCACCCAGAGCCGCGTGCCGTCGGAGTCGAGGGAGACCCGGCCGTCCCGATCCGTGCGGTACAGGGTCAGCCCGTCCCGTGCCTCGAGAGTCGTCGTGGTCGACGGGGCAGGATGCCCGTATTCGTTTCCGGCTCCCGCGGAGACGACGGCCACGCGCGGTTCGAGGAGCTCCAGCAACTGCCCGAGCCCACGGTCGGCGGAGCCGTGGTGTGCGACCTTGAGAATCTCTACGCGCGGCAGATGCAGCGGCAGCGTGACGTTGGATTCGGCGTCCGCCGGCAGCAGCGCGTCGAGCTCGCCGAAGGAGGCAAGCAACACCGTGGCGTGGTCATTCGGGTCGACGCCTGGTGGAGCACGTCCGTCGGGCCAGAGCACGCGGAGCCGCAGCCTGCCCAGCCGGAACTCGCGGCCCGCTCGGGCTACGGCCACACGGATGCCACGGTGCCTCGCCTCCGCCAGCGCGGACGCGCCGAAGGGGTTCTCGAACGGCAACGCCGGATCGACGACGAGCCCGACATCGACGTCTCTGACGACCGTCTCGGCCCCACCGATGTTGTCGCGGGACGGGTGTGTCATTACGAGCATTGCCAGATGCCGGATGCCGAGACGCTTCAACTGGTCGGCGACCCGGGCCTCGGGCGGCCCCTGGTCCACGAGCACGGCGCCCTCAGGCACCTGCAGCAGCGTCGCGTCTCCCTGGCCGACATCGAGCGCGGTGATGCGCACGCCGTCGCGCGGCGGCGGCGGCCACTCGTTTCCATCCATGAGTCGCCAGCCCGCGAAGGCTGCTCCGGCGAGCACGATGACGACTGCAGCCGCGACGCGACGGCCACGACGCCGCCGCGCCGCCCAGACGAGCGCGGCTGCGAAGACGGCCAGCGCGGCAAACGCCCTCGCCTCGAGCTGCGCGTAGGGCAGCCCGGCGACGAATCGCGCCACGCCGGCCAGGTAGGCGGCCAGCCAGCCTTCGACCCAGGCGAGCGTCGACGCGAGACTCGGAGAGACCGGCTCGATCGCGACGGTTGCGAGCGCGAGACCGAGCAACGGTGCCACCGCAGGGAAGGCGGCGACGTTGCTGACCATCGAGTAGACCGGCACGGCCTCGAAGTGCCACAGAAGCAGCGGTGCGGTGGCCAGGCCGCACGCGGCCGATACGGCTGCCGCGTCCGCGACTCGCGCCGGCACCGGATAGCCGTCGAGGAGGGAACGCAACCTAGGTACGCCGACGAAGATGGCCGCGACGGCGCCGAAGGACAGCTGGAAACCGGGCTCGAGCAGCGTCCCGGGGTTCCAGGCGAGCAGGACGGCAGCGCCGAGCAGCAGGAAGTACCAACGGTCTCGCGGCCTCGCGGCGAGCCAGGCGAGCGAGGCCAGCACCCCCGCCACGCCCGCGCGCACGACGGAGGGCTGCCACCCCACCGCCATCAGGTAGCCCGCGATCGCGGCGATGCCGGCGAGATGGCAGAGCCAGAGCCGCAGCCCGGCAAGCAACAGGAGGCCGACCACTCCTCCGCCGACGAGCGCCACGTTCGAGCCGGAGACGGCGAGGAGGTGGTACAGGCCCGACGCGCGGAACGCGTCGGAAAGCTCGTCGGACAGTCCCTCGTCCTCGCCCAGCACGATGCCTGCGACCACCGCGCGCCGCTCACCTTCCAGGCTGGGAGCCATCGTTCTCGCGATCCGTGCACGCAAGCGGTCGGCGAAGCCGGCGAGACCGCCGCGGCGGCCGGTCACGCGCCAGGTGCTTGCGCGCAGCACGACATGCACCCCACGGCGTGCGAGGTAGGCGCGCTCGTCGAATCCCTGCTCCGGGCCACGCGGGAGCTCGACTTCACCGATCAGCTCGAGCACGGCGCCCTGCGGCGGCGAACGCGGAAGCGGCAGCTTCAGGAGCACGGGCTCGCGCATCGCGCGACTGCCGAAGCGGCGCACCTCGGCGGGGAGGCGGAGCTCGAACGGCGAGCTGCGCGCGGGCCCGGTCACCACAACGGTGGCGCGCGCGGAGCGTCCCGCGTACTCGCGCAGCGGACTACGGTCGAGCGCTTCAAGGCGTTCCGCTCCCCACCAGCACCCGGCAAGAGCCGCCGCCGTGGCAAGGCTTACGACGCGCGTCGTCCCCCCAGCCATTGCCGCAAACGCGAGGAGGACCGCCGCCGGTGCCGCCAGAAGCAGGCTGGTCGGGCGCACGAGGTTCGCGGCTGCGATTCCCGCGCAGAGCACGCCGAGCACGACGTGCGGCATCGCACGGGCGATGAGCGCGCTCACGGTGCGACTAGCTCCCGCAGGCTCTCGAGCCGGGCCGGCCCGATGCCTGACACGGCGTCGAGCTCATCCACCGACGTGAACGCGCCGTTCGTCTCGCGGTACTCGATGATCTTCTGCGCCGTGACGGGCCCCACACCGGGCAGCTCGTCGAGCTGCTCGACCGTGGCCGTGTTGAGGTGCACGGGCCCGGCGACCGCCGCACTCGCCGAGCCGCCGGCCACGGCCGCCCCGGCCGGGCCACGCTTCGGCACGACCACCTGTAAGCCGTCCGCGAGCGGCGCGGCCAGGTTGACGAGCGAGAGATCGGCCCTGCGCGTGGACCCGCCCGCGCGTGCCACGGCGTCGGCCACCCGGCTGCCCTCGCCGAGCCGGTAAAGCCCGGGGCGCCGCACCGCCCCGACGACGTGCACGGTCAGCTTCGGCTGCGGTGCGTCACGGACGGCGACGCGGACCGGAGCCACTGGCTCGGCGGCCGGAGCGCGCGCGCCCGCCAGGTGGCGGACGCCGAGAAAGAGCGCCACCATGGCCAGCGTGGCGAGTGCGAGCGCGCGGCGGCGCGCGACCGTGA
>DAITAO010000097.1:0-11001 GCA_036824245.1 Gaiellaceae bacterium
CCTCCGCGGCCGATAGAGGCGGCGTGGAGACGCTCAAGCCGCTGCGCACCCCGACGGGGGAGGCTCCCGCGCACGAGAGCCGGGTCAAGCTCGGCACGATGCTCGTACGCGCGGGCGTGATCACGGAGGAACAGATCGAGGAAGCGCTCGCCGAGAAGGCCGAGACCGGCCATCGCCTGGGCGAGATCCTGCTCGAGCGCAACCTGGTGTCGAGCGCCGACCTGGCGCGCGCCCTGGCCGAGCAGCACCACGTCGAGTTCATCGACCTTATGGCGACGGAGATCGAGGAGGCGGCCTCGAGCCTGCTGCCGGAGCGACTGGCGCGCCGCTACCGCGCGGTGCCGGTGCGGTTCCTTGCCGAGGACGAGGTGCTGATCGCCGTGGCCGATCCGACCGACGTGCTGGCATCGGACGACCTGCGGCTCGCGCTCGGCATGAACGTGACCTTCGCCGTCGCCGACGCCGCCGATCTCGAGCGGACGCTCGGGAAGCTCTATCGCTTCGAGTTCGACGTCGAGCACGGCTTCGAGGCCGCTGTCGACGTCGAGGACGCCGACGTCACGGACGTCCGTGAGGTCGCGGCGACGAGCGCGCCGGCGATCAAGCTCGTGCACTCCGTGCTCTCTCGCGCTATCGAGGAAGAGGCGTCGGACATCCATTTCGAGCCGGAGGCCAAAGAGCTGGTCGTTCGCGCGCGCATCGACGGCGTCACACGTATCCTCACGACCATCCCCAAGTCGATGCAGGCTGCCGTGACCAGCCGTCTCAAGATCATGGGCGAGCTCGACATCGCCGAGCGGCGGCTTCCTCAGGACGGCCGCGTTTCGATCCGCTTCGCCCAGCAGCCGATGGATCTGCGCATGGCCGTGCTGCCCACCACGTACGGCGAGAAGGTCATTCTGCGCATCGCCGGCTCGGCGGCCAAGGCGCTGAGCCTCCCGGAGCTCGGCATGAGCCCGGAGTCGGAGGAGGCGTTCACCCGCGCCATCGAGCAGCCCTACGGCGCTGTCCTGACAGTGGGTCCCACCGGGAGCGGTAAGACCACGACTCTCTACGCGGCGCTCCAGATGCTGAACGAGCCCGGCCGCGTGCTCACGACCATCGAGGATCCGGTCGAGTACCAGTTCTCCGGCATCACCCAGGTCGAGGTGAACACGAAGAGCGGGCTCACCTTCGCCCGCGGGCTACGAACGATCCTGCGCTCGGACCCGGACGTGCTGTTGGTCGGAGAGGTGCGCGACGAGGAGACGGCCCGGATCGCCGTACAGGCGGCGCTGACCGGGCACCTCGTGCTCACGACTCTCCATGCGCACAACGCCGCCAGCTCAATCGCGCGGCTCAAGGACATGGACGTTCAGCCCAACCTGCTCGCCACCTCGATCAACTGCATCGTTGCCCAGCGGCTCGCACGCCGGCTCTGCCATCACTGCCGTGAGGCATACGAGCCGACCGGCGCGGAGCGTGAGGAGCTCGCGACCATCGGCCACGGCACCCTGTACCGCGCGGTCGGCTGCGCACATTGCGCCGAGACGGGCTTCCGCGGCCGTGTGGCGCTTTACGAGGTGATGCCCTTCCAGGGCAAGCTGCGTAGCCTCGTCGACGGCTCCACCGATCAGATTTTCGCCGCGGCCGTCGAGCAGGGCATGCGCACGCTCCGCGAGGACGGGCTCCGCCAGTGCCTGGAAGGCATTACCTCGTTCGACGAGGTCCGCCGCGTGACCGGCGACAAGCTCAGCTGACGGTTCGCGCCGAGGCCCGCACACCATCCCTCGTTCGAGCGACTGCGCTTCTTTAGCGGCCCCCTGACGCGGTCGATGGTCGCGGGCTACGAACGATCCTGCGCTCGGACCCGGACGTGCTGTTGGTCGGAGAGGTGCGCGACGAGGAGACGGCCCGGATCGCCGTACAGGCGGCGCTGACCGGGCACCTCGTGCTCACGACTCTCCATGCGCACAACGCCGCCAGCTCAATCGCGCGGCTCAAGGACATGGACGTTCAGCCCAACCTGCTCGCCACCTCGATCAACTGCATCGTTGCCCAGCGGCTCGCACGCCGGCTCTGCCATCACTGCCGTGAGGCATACGAGCCGACCGGCGCGGAGCGTGAGGAGCTCGCGACCATCGGCCACGGCACCCTGTACCGCGCGGTCGGCTGCGCACATTGCGCCGAGACGGGCTTCCGCGGCCGTGTGGCGCTTTACGAGGTGATGCCCTTCCAGGGCAAGCTGCGTAGCCTCGTCGACGGCTCCACCGATCAGATTTTCGCCGCGGCCGTCGAGCAGGGCATGCGCACGCTCCGCGAGGACGGGCTCCGCCAGTGCCTGGAAGGCATTACCTCGTTCGACGAGGTCCGCCGCGTGACCGGCGACAAGCTCAGCTGACGGTTCGCGCCGAGGCCCGCACACCATCCCTCGTTCGAGCGACTGCGCTTCTTTAGCGGCCCCCTGACGCGGTCGATGCTGGACGAGGATGCGGCGTCCGTTCAGGCTTGGTCTCTTGGGGAAGTTTGCGCTTGCCAGCGCGATCCCGCTGCTTGTGCTGGGCGTCGTGCTCGGCAAGTACCTCTCCCACCGCATCGAGCAGCGCGCGCTTGCCGAGGCTGAGCGCTCCGCGCAGCTGATCGCCCGCGTCGGCTTCCAACCGCTCCTCACGGAGCGCGATCTCAAGCGCGGCTACCTGCCCAAGGCGCGCAAGCGGGCGCTCGACAGGGCGCTCAACTCGGAGCTGGACGGCGGTCTCGCACGCACGAAGATCTGGAACCGGGGAGTGCGCGTCGTGTACTCCGACCATCAGAGCCTGATCGGCCGCCAGTACACGATCTTCGGCCCGCTCCGCGAGGCGCTGAGCGGCCGCGTCAGCCTCATCGTCTCCTCCCGCCCGCGCGCCGACAACGCGAGCGAGCGTCAGTTCGGAAAAGTGCTCGAGGTGTACGTGCCGCTACAGCTGAAGCCGAACGACCCACCCGCGGGCGCGATGAACTTCTACTTGCCGTACGACCCCATCGCGAAGGAGATCCGCCACGAGACCCGCACCATGTACTTCCTGCTCGTGGGCGGCATCGTGCTCCTGTACGCCGTGCTCTTCCGCATCGTGGCCGGCGCATCACGACGCCTCCGCCAGCAGGCAGTCGCGCTGACGCGCCACGCCGCGGAGAAGGAACACCAGGCAAACCACGACCCGCTCACCGAGCTTCCCAACCGCGCGCTGTTCTCAGAGCGCATCCACGAGGCCGTCGAACGCGCCCGGGCCGAGCAGCGTGAGGCAGCCGTCCTGCTGATGGACCTGGATCGGTTCAAGGAGATCAACGACACGCTCGGCCACCACTGCGGCGACCTGCTGCTGCAGGAGCTTGGCGGACGACTCAAGACCGCGCTGCGCGAGACCGACACGGTCGCCCGGCTCGGCGGGGACGAGTTCGGCGTGCTCCTGCCCTCGCTGTCCGATCGCAGCGTCGTCAACGACGTCATCGAGCGAATCCGCGTGGCCGTGGAGGAGCCGTTCAACCTGCAGGGCCTGCCGCTCGGCATCGAGACGAGCATCGGCGTCAGCATCTTCCCCGACCACGGCGGCGACGTGGAGACGCTCATGCAGCGCGCCGACGTCGCCATGTACGTAGCCAAGTCCGCGAACATGCTGTTCGAGATCTACGACGAGCGGCAGGACGAGTACGATCCGTCCCGGCTGACGCTCGTCGGAGAGCTCCGGCGCGCCCTCGACGAGGACGAGCTCGTCGTCTACTACCAGCCCAAGGCGATTCTCGGCGACGGGAGCGTCAACGGCGTCGAGGCGCTCGTGCGCTGGCACCATCCCGAGCGTGGCCTGCTCGCCCCGGACGAGTTCATCCCGCTCGCCGAGCACACGGGCCTGATCCAGCCGCTCACGCTGTACGTGCTCGACCATGCGATGGGCCAGTGCCGCGCCTGGCACGACGAGGGCATGGAACTGAGCGTGGCCGTCAACCTGGCCATGCGCAACCTGCTCGACACCGGATTCCCCGACCGCGTTGCCGAGCTGCTGAACAAGTGGAAGCTGAGGCCGAGTGCCCTGGAGCTCGAGATCACCGAGAACACGATCATGGCCGACCCGTTCCGCGCCATGTCGGTGCTCGGGCGCCTGAGCGAGATGGGCGTCAAGCTCTCGATCGACGACTTCGGGACGGGCTACTCGTCGCTGGCCTATCTGAAGCAGCTACCCGTGGACGCGGTCAAGATCGACAAGTCCTTCGTGCTCGGCATGAGCGACGACGGCAGCGACGGCGCCATCGTCCGATCGACCATCGACCTTGCGCGCAACCTGGGCCTGAACGTCGTCGCCGAGGGCGTCGAGACGAGCGAGATCTGGTCTGAGCTGCGCTCGCTCGGCTGCGACCTCGCCCAGGGATACCTGCTGAGCCGGCCGTTGCCGCACGAGGAGCTCACCGCGTGGCTGCGGCACCGGAGGGATCACGAGGATGCGGACGAAAAGCCGGCGAAGGTGGCCGTGCTCGGCACCCGCCGGCCGCTCTTCAACGGCGCGGCGCCGCCGAAGCTGGCCGAAGCCGCCCTCGACTGACAATGAGCTGAACGGCCGCACCAGCCTCGAGGCGCTTTCGGGCACGCGGACGGGTGCGAACGACTCGGCCCGCGGGAAGGGATGCCCGCACGCGCACAACGCGTTTTACTCGGCAGCCGGCGCGCTTCAGGAGTCGGCGCGCCGCACCGGCGGTCTTGCCGCGAACGGCCGGCACGACGCACTCCACCCTCGCTTCGATGGCCGCCGCAGTCGCCTCGAGTGGGATGGCGGCTGAGGGCAGAGCCGGCGCAGAGAGTGCCGGGGGAAGGGCTGGATCGGAAGGATGTGGCGGAGGCGGCGGAGGAGCGGCCTGAGACTGTGGCGTGGGCGTCTCGCAGCTCGCCGGCGCCCCGGCGCCGCAGCCCGCCGCAGCCACGATGACGCCGGACCGGCCCACGAGCGCCACGCCGGCAACCGTCATTTCGCGCGACATGAGCAGCGAACGGTGGCCCGAGGAGCCCATCCAGAGACGGAAAGCCAGGTCGGCCGTCAGTGCACTCGACGCGTAGGCCATGACCTCGCCCACGCCGTTCGCCGGGTTGGTGAACCCGGCGTCCTGCGCGCGCAAGGCGGGGCCGTAGGCACCGTAGCCGCAATGCCCGGCGCTCCAGCTGGCGGGCAGGCCCGCCTCGACGAAGGCCGCGTGAGTGTCCGCCGCGCGGTCGAGCGAGGCCACGTCGCGCAGCGGCGGTGCCGGTTCGTGGTAGAGGGGATCGCCGGCCGGACGCACCCGGGCCCGCTCTTCGTTCACGAGCGCAACGAGCCTCTCCTCCTGGGCACTGACGGCGGGCTTGGCGTGCGCCGGCGTGATGGCCGGCAGGACGGCAACGGCAGGCGCTCCGGAAGCGCCGGGGAGCACGAGCGCCGCACTCGGCGGAGGCCCGCCGCCCGCGCAGAGAGGCGAGACCCGGCGCGAGACGACCGCCTGCGCCCCGGGCTGGGCCTGGACGCGCACCTCGCCTCTCCAGTCGGTCACGAACACCCGCAGACCGGCGGCGCCCTGCACCTCTACGGCAGCGCCGGCGAGGGGCACTCCACGCTCGTTGACGACGCGGACGACTACGTCGCCGAGCGCCGCGCCGGCAGACGCGGCGGCAAGCGCGCAGAGTGCGGCGCAGGCCAGGATGCGGGGGAGCACACGGCGCAACGGGGACGCAAGCAGACGGCCGGCGGAGCGTCCGGCGATCGCGCCGAGGGGGCGAGAATGAGTTTCGCCCTGCTGCGTCCGCTAGTCAAGCGTGCCGAGGGACTGTCCCCTCCCACGCCAGTCGCCAACCCCGAACGCTCACCCGTCAACCGAGCGACTCGAAGGTAGGGACTGTCCCTCACTGGACGGCAAAGTCAAGCTCGATGACGCAGGCTCTGCAGTGGGCCCGCCACCCGGTGCTCGACGGCCCGATGAAGAGGGGCCCAGCCCAGGGACCGGCACGATCGATCCAGACTTGCCGTCCAGTGAGGGTCAGGCTGAAGCCTGACCCTCGAGCCAGCGGCGGACCGATGGCCGCCCGGTAGTGCGCCGTCCAGTGAGGTTCACGCTGAAGCTTGACCCTCGAGCTGGTGGCGGACCGATGGCCGCCCAGTAGTGCGCCGTCAGGCTGAAGCCTGACCCTCGAGCCAGCGGCGGACCGATGGCCGCCCGGTAGTGCGCCGTCCAGTGAGGTTCACGCTGAAGCTTGACCCTCGAGCCAGCGGCGGACCGATGGCCGCCCGGTAGTGCGCCGACCTAGCGGCGTGGGCGACCGCCACCCGGTAGTACGCCGTGGCGCTGCGCCCAGCGGCTCGCCTCGGTGCGGTTGGCGACACCGAGCTTGCGGTACACGTTGGTTAGGTGGAACTTGACGGTCGGCTCGCTGACCCCGAGGAGCTCGGCGAGGCGGCGGTTCGAGTACCCCTCGGCGACGAGGCGCAGGATCTCGACCTCGCGCGCAGTCAGCGACGTCGCTTGCTCCGGCAGCGCCTCTCCGGCCGTCGGGGGCGCGGCAAGGTAGACGGAATGAGCAAAGCATTGGCGTACGGCCGTGGCGAGGTCGTCCGGATGCGCCTGCTTGAGCACGAAGGCGTCCGCACCGGCAGCGAACGCCGCATTCACGCGCTCGGAATCGGCATCAAGCGTCAGCACTACGACGCGCAGCGCGGGCCGGCGCGATCGTGCCAGCCGGATGAGAGTCGCGCCGTCGACCCGACCGGGCAGGTCGAGGTCGGTCACGAGCAGGTCCGGCGCATGGTCGTCGACCGTCTGCAGGGCGTCGTCGGAGGACGTATGCCGACCGACGATGACGAGCTCGAGTCTCTGCAGGACGAGCTCCACCGCCTCGTGCCACAACGGGTACTGGTCGAGCAGCACAGCCCGCCGGCCGCGCAGTGGCGTGTCCTGTTGCGCCCGCCCTTCGCGCGCCGATTTCCGCGCCGCAGCCGCTAGGCGGGCGGCGAGGGTCTTGGCCTCATCCGCCACGAGCCGATTCTCTGCTAACGCGCGCTCCTCGACAACCTGTATCTGTCACGACGATGAAACGAGAATGACCTCGCAAGCAAATGACCACCGAACGAAGGTGGTCGGAACAAAGGGACGGGGCCTTGCCGGCCCCGTCCAACTCTCCCTCGGTTGATCGCAGGACTCCGCATAAGCGGACCTGCCGTCTACGAATCGCTGCGGCTCACCTCCCCCTCGCGACGCAAGGAAGCGCGTTCATATCACTCGCCGCGCAGACGTTTCAAGGGAGGGGGCGAGGGGAACCGCAGGTTCCCCAAAAGAGACGCCGTCGGCAGACCACCCCGAAACGTCGCCGGAGCCGGGCTTGCCCCGGCGGGAGGCGAACCCAGCGAGAGGCAAACATCCGAACAACCTCGCGAACCGCCGGCTCCGCTGACAACGGAACCAAGCTGCGGCCCGCAAGGAGGGGGCGAACGGGGGAGCCAGGGGTTCACCCGTTCAAGCCGGAGCCGGGCTTGTCCCGGCGGGAGGCGAACCCAGCGAGAGGCAAACACCGGAACAACCACCCGAGCCGCCGGCTCCGCGACCGCCGGAACTCACGCCGCGGCCCGCAAGGAGGGGGCCAACGGGGGAACCAGGGGTTCCCCCGTTAAGTTAGCCGCGTCCCCGCACGCAGGGGGACACGCGCTTGCCGTTGATGATGCAGACGCTCGCCTTCTTGACCTTCTTCTTTGCCTTGACGGCGATCTTCGGCTTGGCGAGGCACCTGCCGGCCTTCTTGACCTTGCCCCGCGGAACCTTGGCCTGCCTGCCGGCGATGTTCGGGCAGACGTCCTTGACGGCCGGCGGCCGGCGGGCCGTAGTCGTCCTCGGAGTGGTAGTCGTCTGCTGGGTGAGCGTGCTGCCGGACGGCGTCGTCGTCGTTGCCGGCGCGGTGGTCGTCGCGGGAGCAGTTGTGAGCGGCGGCGCCGTCGTGATGGCCGGAGTGGTCGTCGTGCCCGGCGTCGTCGTGGTCGGCGGCGCGAACTTGTTGGCGCACGTGAAGGCGGCGAAACGGATGAGCCCCTCGTCGACGAACTCGACGATCACGTTCGACTGGTTGCTACAGAAGACCTCGACGGCCGCCTTACCCGCATCGTCCGTGAAGACGCAGAGCCTGTGCAGGCCTTCCGTGACGTGCGGGCGTCCGAGCGGGAACTCGCGCATACCCTCGGCGCCGCCGCCCGTCATGAAGCAGACCTTCTCGTCCACGAACGGCGTGCCGTCGATGTCGATGGCCGTCGCCGTGCAGATGAAGGCGAGGCCGTTCTCGATCGGCGGCACCGGGCCCTTGGGCACGCAGTCGACGCTCTTGTCGAAGAGCGAGTGGACGGTCTTCGTGATCGTGTTCGAGGCCTTGTCCGGGTCGGTCGTCTTCTGGTACGGGTAGCGCGCGATCGCCGTGATCGCCGCGGTGCCGAGCACGTCGATGCCCTGCAGGTCGCAGCCCCCGTTCGCGTTGACGACGATGCCGAGGTTGTCGAAGAAGAAGCCAGTGCCCGGGTTGAAGTAGACCTGCGCCTCGCCGTGCTCGTCGGAGTAGACGACGATGCCCTGCGGACCGCTCGGAAGCTGCCGGAAGTCGGGGCCCTCGTCGTTGCGGCGGCGGAGACAATCCGTGTCGCCGCCAGGTGCCTCGCGCAGGATCTCAGCGATCTGCCAGTAGTCGTAGAGCGGGGCGAACACGTAGTCAGAGCGGAAGCCGCGGAAGTTGTTGCCGAGCGTGGGCCCGTCGACGCCTGAGGCCTCCGCAGCGTCAACGGGAGTCTCCGTCTCGAGGCCGTCCGGGTAGAACTGCGCGGTCGTCGCGGGCAGGTACGTCGTGTAGTACGGCGCGTAGTGGTTGTGCTCGGGCGGGCCGAACGGCGGCGGCGCGACATTCGGGATGGTCGGCGGATGCGGCCCGCCGAACTGGGGATCGCCCGGATGCGACGTGCACCTGTGGTCGCGCGTGTAGGCGATGCACTTGTAGACGCCGATCGGGAACTCGGCCGGCGGCTCGGCGGCTTCGATCGCGAGCGATCCGACACCGCCCAGGTCGGAGCCACCGGCGTTCGGCGCAATCGAGACGTCGACCTGCGCGGACGGCATGGGAACGTCGCCGCCGTCGAGCTTTCCGTCCGGAAGCAGCGTTTCGTCGGCGCGCAACGGGTCAAAGGGACCGTAGGTCGGGAAGATGGTGAGGTCGCCGAAGGCGCGCGAGTAGTTGCCCTCGCCGAAGAAGAAGACGGCGCCGAGGCATGCATCGACAGCGTCGATCAGGGTCGGCGTCGCCGCGGGCTCGTTGCAGATCACCGGGTTGACGTGGCCCTCGGTGGGGAGACGATCGTCGTGGATGTCCCACATGCGCCACGGCTCGTCGCGGTAGAAGGGGGTCGCGTCGCTCGTCGTTGCCAGCGCGCGTGCGAGGTCGTCCCAGTAGCTGGTCACGCCGTCGGCCTCGTCGGGGAGCGTGATCTCGGCAGGCAGACCGAGCTCGACGAAGTTGTTCCCGAGCGGGAGGGTGCCCTTGACCTGCACCTGGACGCGGCCGGGAAGACCGCCCGCATCGAAGTTCCCGTCGCCGCTCGGATCGCCGAGCACA
Organism: Gaiellaceae bacterium; assembly: GCA_036824245.1. Classification (GTDB taxonomy): domain Bacteria; phylum Actinomycetota; class Thermoleophilia; order Gaiellales; family Gaiellaceae; genus JACVRM01. The sequence continues at coordinate 9,605 of DAITAO010000097.1, forward strand.
CCACCGCCGCCGGGCACGGTCGTCTCGCTCACCTCGCGGATGACGGGTGCGACCAGGCTTAGCCAACCGGCCAGGAACTGGTGCTTGACGATCGGATTGCCAGTCGCCCTGTCGCTGACGACGAGCTTGATCTGCGCGAGCCCTGCCTTCAGCGATACGAAGTCGGCCTTCACGCACGTCTCACCCTCGTGCTCACCGGTGCCGGTGAAGAACTTGACGGTAGAGGCTTCGAGCGCGGGCGGCTGGAACGGGTAGCCCGACCAGTCCTCGACGATCCAGTCGGAGGCTTGCCCGGTCAGCTCGAAGTCAGGACTGCACTTGACGAGCCGTAGCTCCTCACCCCGCCAGGCGAGGTACGGGATGTTCGTCGTCTGTGGATCGAACGTCGGTGTGACGCCGTTTTGCGCCAAGGCGGGCGCCGCTACGAGTGCTGCCGACAGTGCGGCCGCAGCGCACGCGAGGCCGGTCCGAAACCTCATTTCGCACTCCCCCAAGTTGTCGTGTTACTCCCTCCACCCCCGCCGGCCGGCTCCCCGCAGACAGAGCCGTACGGCTACTTCGCTTCATAACACCCGCCGTTACGGCTTTCAAGAGGCAAGATCGAGGAAAACCGCTGGACGATGAGGTTTGCGGAGGTTTTTTGCGTAGCCTGCACGGAGGTGCCGGGCTGTGGGCTGCCCGTGCGTGCCTCGCTGAAGACTTGCTACGTGTCTTGGGGGCGTCCGAGTTGCCCGCTAGGGCCGTCCGCACGTGATCTCGCCGCCTGCGAGATGAAGGCGCGCGCTACACGCAGTCGTAGAGGCTCTGCGCCTCCGGCAGTGTCTCCAGCTTCTTGAGCGTGTTGTTCTCGATCTGGCGGATGCGCTCGCGCGTGACGTTGAACGCGCGTCCCACCTCCTCCAGCGTCCGGGGGCGGTCGCCGGTAAGCCCGAAGCGCAGCTCGATGACGCGACGCTCGCGTTCGGGCAGCGAGTCCAGCGCCCGTCGGATGTCCTGCTGCCGCAGCGACAGCGAGGCCGAGTCGAACGGCGACTCGGCCTGGTCGTCCTGCACGAAGTCGCCGAGCTCGGATTCCTCCTCCTCGCCGATCGGCTTCTCGAGCGAGACGGGCAGCTGGGCCATGCGCAGAATCTCGCGCACCTCTTCGGTCGTCATCTCGAGCTCCGAGGCGATCTCGTCAGGGCGCGGCTCGCGACCCAGACGTTGCACGAGTTGGCGCTCGATGTGCACGACCTTGTTCAGCTTCTCGACCATGTGCACCGGGATGCGGATCGTGCGTGCCTTGTCCGCGATCGCGCGCGTGACCGCCTGGCGGATCCACCAGGTCGCATACGTAGAGAACTTGTAGCCCTTGCGGTAGTCGAATTTCTCCACCGCGCGGATGAGGCCCAGCGAGC
>DAITAO010000030.1:0-31023 GCA_036824245.1 Gaiellaceae bacterium
GGGATGCCGGTCCACATCGAGACGATGTCGGCGATCTCCTCCTCGCCGATCTCCGGCTGCTCGATGCCCTCTTCCGCGCGCCAGGTCTCCTCCAGCTCCCGCTTCTTCTGCGTGAGCTTGCGCTCCTTGTCCCGCAGCGCGGCAGCCTTTTCGAACTCCTGCGCCTCGATGGACGTCTCCTTGTCCTTGCGGACGCGCTCGATCTCCTCCTCGAGCTCGCGGTAGCGCGGAGGCGCGCTCATCGTGCGGATGCGCATGCGCGAGGCGGCCTCGTCGATCAGGTCGATCGCCTTGTCGGGCAGGTGCCGGTCCTGGATGTAGCGGTCGGCGAGCACGGCGGCCGCGGACAGCGCGTCGTCGGAGATCTTGCAGCGGTGGTGTGCCTCGTAGCGGTCACGCAGGCCGCGCAGGATCTGGACCGTGTCGTCGGTGGTCGGCTCCTCGACGCGGATCTGCTGGAAGCGCCGCTCGAGCGCTGCGTCGCGCTCGAGGTACTTGCGGTACTCGTCGAGCGTCGTGGCGCCGATCGTCTGCAGCTCACCGCGCGCGAGCGCCGGCTTGAGGATCGAGGCTGCGTCGATGGCGCCCTCGGCGGCGCCGGCTCCGACGAGATTGTGGAGCTCGTCGATGAACAGGATGATGTCGCCCCGCTGCATGATCTCCTTCATGACCTTCTTCAGGCGCTCCTCGAACTCGCCTCGGTACTTCGAGCCGGCGACGAGGGCTGCGAGGTCAAGCGTGTAGATCTGCTTCGCCTTCAGCAGGTCCGGCACCTGGTTGGAGGCGATACGGGCGGCGAGGCCCTCGACCACGGCAGTCTTGCCGACGCCGGGCTCACCGATCAGGACGGGATTGTTCTTCTGGCGGCGCGAGAGAATCTGCATGACGCGCTCGATCTCGGTCTGGCGGCCGACGACAGGGTCGAGCTTGCCCTCCGCCGCCTGCTTGGTCAGGTTGCGACCGAACTGATCGAGGAGCTTGGAGCTCTTCGACTTGCCCTCGCCCGAGCCGCCGCCGCCTCCCTGCTGCCGGCGACCTGGGCCGGAGAGCATCCGGATGATCTCGTTGCGGATCTTCTCCGCATCCGCGTCGAAGTCGAGCAGGATGCGCGCTGCCACTCCTTCGTTCTCGCGCACGAGCCCGAGCAGGATGTGCTCGGTACCGATGTAGTTGTGGCCCAGTGAGAGCGCTTCGCGCAATGCCAGCTCGAGGACCTTCTTCGCACGCGGCGTGAAGGGGATCTGGCCCGTCGTGACCTCATCACCTTGACCAACGATGCGCGCCACCTGCGCGCGCACCTCCTCGACCGTGATGTCGAGCGACTCCAGGACGCGCGCGGCAAGACCCTCCTCTTCACGCAGGAGGCCGAGGAGGATGTGCTCGGTGCCGATGTAGTTGTGCTTGAGGGCACGCGCTTCGTCCTGGGCGAGGACGACGACCTGCCGGGCCCGTTCTGTGAAGCGTTCGAACAAAACTGTCGAGCCCCCTTTCGTGAAATTCTCGAGGCCGGTGGCCGGCCACGGTCGAGGTTGGTCTCAGTGTAGCTCGTGGGTCTCAGGGCACCTCGCGGGCGCCTGCCCAGGTGTTCGTCACGACGAGGAAGGTGCCTTCCTCAGGGTGCCTGGCAGCCGGAACGGCACGACGAGGCACGCCGCATGAGCAGCACGAAACCTCCGTGCCGTTGGTAACGGCGGCGAGTGTGGTCTAGGCCTTGTTGCGGGCCACGCGCCGCAGGCCAAAGCCCAGGGCGAGCAGCAACAAGCCCACGGCCAGCATCAACGCGAGATCCTGCCCCGTGAAGGGCAGCGACTCGACCGTCTTGGGCGGAGCCGGAGACTGGGCAGTCACCTGCGTGTTGACGGCACCGGCGACGCCGCCGTAACCGGCAAGCGACGAGTTGTCCTCGGCTGCCGCGAGCGGCACAACGGCAAGTGCCATCGTGAAGAGTGCCGAACCGATGTAGAAGATCTTGTGCATTGCGTCCTCCCCCCAGGGCGCTAGGTATACACAGGATAGTTGAGACGCCGGCGGACTTCAACGCTTCCGTCCGGGCGGCGGGCGCAAAGTATCCGGTCAACGCGTCTGCCTGGCTCCGCGTTCCTCGAACATGCGATCGATCACGCGGGGCACGAGCGGCTTTCCTTCCGTGACGCGGGCGATCGCGAAGGCGATGACGGGCTCCTTCGGATCGAGGTCTCTCGCCGCGCGGAGCCGTGCAAGTGCGCGGGCGGGCCGGCCCTCTACGGAGTCGACCACGGCGAGCTCCAGGTGTGCGTACCAGTTGCTGGGGTTCCTCTCCAGCACACGCTCAAAAGCCAGGCGCATGCGGCGGTGATCTCCGATTCTGCTGGCGATCGCGCCGGCCACGAGGTCGGGGCGATCGCTCAGGAAGTTGAGCCGTCGCGCGCGGTCGAGCCGCTCGAAGGCTGCGCCGGAGTCCGTCTGCCACTCGCGCGTCGCGTTCGCAACCTCCTTGGCGGCCAGCCACGGCAGGAGCAATGACACGAGCGCCACCGCGACCAGTACGGCGGCCGGCACTCGGCTCGCGGCGCGCCGTGCCCGCGACGAAGCAACTTCGGTGGCCTCTCCGAGAGGCCTTCCGATCCCGCTCGCCATTCCGAGCCACGCGACAGCGGGCGCGCCCAGCCCAGCAAACTCCCAGAGCCAGTCCGCCGACCCGTGCACGAACCAGTACCCGAAGGCGACCACCGCGACGGTCGCCAGCCCTCGCTCGAACGGCCTGGACGATGCCGCCCGCCGCCACACCGCAGCGAGCGCGAAAATCAGGAAGCCGACGAACAGCGCAGTGCCGACCAGGCCCGTCTGGGCGAGCACCCTGAGCTGGACGCTGTGCGGGTACAGCGGCTCATTCTGCGTCTTTCGCTCGCGGAGGTAATCCACTGCGTAGTTGTCCACCCCGACCCCGTGCCACGGTGAGCGTCTGAACTCGTTGAGCGCGACGCGCCAGAGGTCGTAGCGCGCACCTCCGAGGCCGGCGGTGAAGTGCGTCGACGTCTCTGCCTCCTTCGCGGTCTTGAACCGGTGCCAGCCGTCCTCGACTCGCCGCACGGGATGGTCCATCGTGATCAGCGCGCCCACGCTCGCCAAGGCGACGGCGATCCCCAAGATCGCCACGGTTTGCCCGGTCCTGCGTACGGTGCGCTCGGAGACCGCGAGGCGCCGATCGACGATCGCGAGCGCGACGCCCACGACGAAGAGGAACCCCGAGGAGACGGCCAGTGCGACTGCCCCGCGGGTGAGCACGTCGTGCAGGTCGGCGCCCCGCTGAGCCGCATCGTAGAGGTCGAGCGTCCACCGAAGTGGAACGAGGGCGGCCAGGGCGACGAGGAAGAGGAACACCAGCGACCGGACGCGACCCGGGACGAACGCGATGTAGAGCGCGAGCACGATCGCCGTCGCCACAAGCGACGCCCTGCTCTGCGGAGTCAAGGCAACCCCCACCAGCAGGCCGGCCGCTGCGAGCAGCAGGCCGCGGGCGAGCACCGGCACCTCCCTGCGGGAGCCCAGGAAGAGCGCCGGCCAGAACGCGGCGAGGAAGACGGCGGCATTGGCGTTCGCGTAGCCGGCCGGCTCGGCAAAGCGCCCCTGGAGGAAGAAACGCTCCGGATCGTCTGCGGTGGCCGCCTGCAGGAAGATCAGCCCGCCGATCAGGGCCGTCCCGACCGCGAACGCTCCAAGCAGCGTGGCAGCCGCTCCCGCGCGCCACGACAGCAGCGCAAAGAGCGCGTAGACGATCAGGTACAGGAGTGTGCGGTTTGCACCATCCCAGGCGTCCCCGTCGACGTCCGCCCATGTGATGGAGAGGAAGCTCCACGCCGTGAAAGCCGCGAGCAGACCAACAGCGGCGCGCACGGCGAAGGGCGCCGTGGCGACCGCCGAGCGAAGCCCGGTGAGCGTCGCGACGAGAAGCAGGAGCAACACCAGCGCCGCGGGGTACCAGGTCGTCACGCGGTAGCCCGCTTCGTTGGTCTCGATGACCAGGAACACGACCACCGCGATCGCACCTGGCATCATCGCCGGGTTGCTGCGCAGAGTGGCTACCAGTCCGTCGACGACTGACGCGGCCTGTGCCGGCGACGGGCGCATGACCTCAGGATAGGTGCGTGATCAGAGCCCCCTCAGAACCTGCTCGGACGGCCGCAGGGGCCCGCGGGCCGCGGGGCTGGAGACTGCGAGGTTTCGCTCTAGACTCTGGCTATGTGCGGTATTTGCGGCGTCGTATCACTGAATGGCAGTCCCGCGGATCGTGGGCTGCTCGAAGACATGAGCTCGACGCTCGTACACCGCGGGCCCGACAGCAGCGGCGTGTTCGTTCAGGACGGGGCCGGCCTCGCCGCGCGGCGGCTCGCGATCATCGATCTCGCGACCGGCGACCAGCCGCTCACGAACGAGGATGGCACGGTCGCCGTCGTCCAGAACGGCGAGATCTACAACTACCGCGAGCTGCGCAGTGAGCTAATCGCGAAAGGCCATCGCTTCCGGACGGCAGGCGACACGGAGGTGCTCGCCCATCTGTACGAAGAGCATGGCCCGCGCTTCGCCGAGCACCTGCGCGGGATGTTCGCGATCGCGGTGTACGACGTGCCACGCAGGCGCCTGGTCCTGGCCCGCGACCGGTACGGGATCAAGCCCCTCTACTACCGGCTCGGTCGGGACTCGCTGTCGTTTGCGTCGGAGCTAAAGGCGCTCCTCAGGCAGCCCGGCTTTTCGCGCGAGATCGACACAGCCGCCGTCGAGGCCTTCCTGACCTTCAGCTTTGTCCCGGCGCCGCTCTCGATCTTCCGCGAGGCGCGGAAGCTCCCGCCCGGCAGCTTCCTCGTATGGGAGCACGGTCGCGAGGCCGCCATCGAGTCCTTCGCCCGGCCGCGGCCCGTGCCGACTTCCCAGACGCGGGGCGAAAGCGAGGAAGAGCTCGCGGAGGAGCTGCGCTCCAGGCTGCGCGACTCGGTGCGGGCGCACCTCATTGCAGACGTGCCGGTCGGCGTGCTGCTCTCCGGCGGCATCGACTCGAGCATGCTTGCGGCACTCGCCGCGGAAGAAGCCGGGCGGGTCAGCACGTTCACCATCGGGTACGACGAGGAGGCGTTCGACGAGCGAGCGCTTGCGCGCACGGTCGCCGAGCGCTACGGGACCGATCACCACGAGATCGTCATCCGGCCCGACGCCGCCGAGCTGCTGCCCGCGCTCGCGGACGCGTTCGACGAGCCGTTCGCCGACTCATCCGCTATCCCCACCTACCTCGTTTCCCAGCTCGCGCGCAGCAAGGTCAAGGTGGCGCTCTCGGGAGAGGGCGGCGACGAATTCTTCGCCGGCTATCCCCATTACGTGGGCCACGCGCTCGCCGGATGGCTCGGCCCCGCGGCTTCCCTGCTACGGCCGCTCGTCGAGCGCCTGCCGACCTCGACTGCTCGGCCGAACACGCTCGACTGGCGGGCGAAGCGCTTCGTCCGCTCGGCGCGGCTCTCGCCGCTCGAGCGGCACTATGCGTGGAAATCGATCTTCACGCCCGAGGAGCGCCGGCAGCTCGTGCGTGCCGAGCGGCGGTCGGCCAGCGACCCGATCGAGATCCTCCGTCCTCACTATGCAGGGACGGCGGGCTCGGACGAGCTGGCGCGCATCATGGGCGTCGACCTCACGCTCTTCCTCGTGGACGACATGCTCGTCAAGACGGACCGGGCGAGCATGGCCCACTCGCTCGAGACGCGCGTCCCCTTCCTCGACCCGGTCGTCGGCGAGCTGGCCCTCGCCGTGCCAAGCCGCATGAAGATGCGCCGGCTCACGAAGAAGCGACTCCTGCGGAAGGCGGCCGAGCCCCTGATCCCACGGGAACTCCTGGAGACCAGGAAGAAGCGAGCGGCAATCCTCCCGATCGGCACATGGCTGCGGGGAGAGCTTCAGCCGTTCGCGCGCGAGGTCCTCTCTCGCTCCGAAGTCGAGCGTCAGGGGTTCTTCAGCCCGGACGCCGTGGGCCGCCTGATCGACGACCACACAGCGGCTAGAGCGGACAACAGCAGGAAGATCTGGGCGCTGATCAACTTCTCGCTCTGGCACGACCGCTACGCAGACGGCGCCCCCAGGCCGCAGGGCCGGCCCCTCGCGCCGGCCGATCTGGTCGCAGAAGCCTGACCGCACGCCTTTAAAGGCCGCACGTTTTCAAACCCTTTGCTAGGGTGCCGCGTTTCTGCGGCCTATGGATTGTGGGAGAGCGATCCGTGGGGGTTTGCTACGCCGCCGGTCGAAGGGGGCCCGGCGCTGGTTGATACCCCCACTCGGAGTAGCGCTTGCGGCGCTCACTCTGATTCCCGGCGCCATGCCGGCTGCTCCAGCTTGGCCGGACGGGCCCGCCGACCCGTGCAACCGGTTTGCGGCGATCGACGGCGACGATGCGGGCGTCGGCACGGCCGAAGATCCCTTCCGGACTGCGCAAAAGCTCACTGAGAGCCTCGCTCCAAACGAAATCGGCTGCCTGCTCGGCGGGACCTATGCCGAGGACGTAACCTTCACCGGCGGCGGCGTTCCCGGAGCACCAGTGACCCTCCGCAGCGCGCCCGGTGAGACAGCGGCGATTCGCGGCTCGATCTGGGTCGCCGACAGTGCGAGCGACGTCACGATCTCGCACCTGATCCTCGACGGCGCAGCCAGCCGCCGGGAGACGGTGCTGATCTTCGGCGACCGGGTCACGATCTCCGACAGCGACATCAGCAACCGTCAGACCGGAGCTGCCGCGCAAGCGACCTGCCTGTCCTTGGGCGACGCGCTCACCGGGATGGCCTACGACACCGTCGTCGAACGCGACCACATCCATGACTGCGGCACGACCGGCCCCAGCCACGGCGTAATGCTCGAACGGTCACGGAACGCACGGATCACCGACAACCATGTCTTCGACGCCGCCGGCGCCGGCATCCGCCTGCACGAGGACGCCGACGGAACGCTCGTGGAGCGCAACGTGGTGGACGGCAGTGACGACGGCCTGGTGATCGGAGGGCGGGGATCCACGACCTCCGACGACAACGTCGTCCGCCGAAACATCTTCAGCTTCAACTCGGGCCACGGGGTGACCACATCGTGGGCCGGTCCGACCGGCACGGACAACACGGTCGAGCTCAACTGCTTCTGGGGCAACGGGCTGGGCCCAGTCGACGACGCAGCCTCCGGCTTCACCGAGGGCGCTAACGTGCAGCTCGACCCACTGTTCGCCAGCCGTGCTGTCGACGATTTCACGCTGGCCCCGGACAGCCCGTGCGCCGCGATGGGACCGGGCGCGCAGGTGGAAGTCGCGGCCGTCATCGCCGCCGAGCCGCCCGACCACACGACCTCTCCGAGCGTCTCGGGTGAGGCGGTCGTGGGCAAGACCCTGACCGCCGCGCCGGGTACCTGGACCGGCACCGAGCCGATCACCTATGCCTTCCAGTGGCGCCGCTGCGACCCTGCCGGGCTCAACTGCGCCCACATCTCCGGTGCGTCCGGCCAGACTTACACGATCACCAACAGTGACACCGGCGCCAGGCTCCGCATTCTCGTCACGGCGTCGAACAGCGCCGGGTCGGTGGCCGCCCACTCGCTGCCCACAGAGATCGTCACGGGAACGGCACCTCCCACGGGGGTCGCACCAGTGAACGTCGCCGCGCCGACCATCACCGGAGCCGCCACGGTCGGCGGGGCGCTGGCCGCATCGGCCGGTACCTGGACGGGCACGCAGCCGATCAGCGTCGGCTACCAGTGGCGCCGCTGCAGCGCACTCGGTGTCGGCTGCGTCGACATCGCCGGCGCCACCGGCAGCGCCTACAGCCTGACCCTGCTCGAGGTCGGAGCGACGGTGCGCGTGGCCGTGACCGCGGCCAACACGGCAGGCCAGAGCACGGCTGTCTCCGCGGCGAGCCCGTTGGTCGCAGCTTCCGCGCCGCCCCCGGTCGAGGGCTGCAACCTGTTCGCAGCCACGACCGGGACCGACGCCGGCACCGGTGCGGCCAACAGCCCCTTCCTGACGGCGCAGAAGCTCGCAAGCACGCTGGCGCCCGGTCAGAGCGGCTGCCTGCGCGGCGGCACGTACGACGGGGACGCGAACGGCGACGTGCTGGACCTCTCGAGCGGCGGACTCCCGGGTGCCGCGATCACGATCCGCAGCTACCCCGGCGAACGGGGGCGGCTGGTCGGCAACGTACACGTGCGGGCAGGCGCCGACCACGTCACGCTCTCGGGCCTGGACATCGAGGGCACCGGCGACGTGAACACGGTCGAGGTGCTCGGCGCCGACTTCGTCCTGGAAGACAGCGACGTCACGAACGCAGGGCGCGGCAGGTCCTGCGTGCTGCTCGGCGCAGAGGCGGGATCAGGGCGTGCGGACCGGCCGATCCTGCGCGGAAACCGTCTATACGGGTGCGGCAGCGTGGCCAACGGCAACAAGGACCACGCAGTGTGGGCGGCTGACTCAGCTGACGGCGAGATCGTCGAAAACGTCGTGTTCGACGTCGCTGCGTACTCCGTTCACCTGTACCCGAACGCGCAGGGCACGCTCATAGCACGCAACGTGATCGACGGTGGCGCACCGTCGAACCGCGGAGGCCTGCTCATCGGAGGCGACGAGGGTTCCGCGTCCTCGAACAACGTCGCGGAGCACAACATCATCGCCTTCGCAGAGACCTACAACGTCACGTCCTACTGGGGCGGCCCCGTCGGTACCGGGAATGTCGTCCGCAACAACTGCATCTGGGCGGGCGACAACGGCAACATCAATACGAGCCAGGGCGGCTTCGCGGCGTCCAGCAACACCATCGCGGACCCGCTGTTCGTGAACCGCGCGGCCCACGACTACCGTCTCCAGGCCGGCAGCCCCTGCGCTGCGATGGGGCCGGGCGGACAACAGCCTCCGCCGCCCAGCGCGCCGAACAACACGGCCTCGCCGACCATCTCGGGAACCCCGGCGGTCGGCGTGACGCTTACAGCATCGACGGGCACCTGGTCGGGCACCCCACCGATCACCTTTGCATACCAATGGCTTCGCTGTGACTCGGCCGGCTCGAGCTGCGTTGACATCGCCGGCGCCACCGGCCAGCCCTACACAGTTACCGCGGGCGACACAGGCGCCCGCCTGCGGGTCCGCGTGACCGCCAGCAACATCACCGGCTCAGCGACGGCCCAGTCGCTGCCCACGACGGTCGTTCCCGGCGCTCCGCCGCCTCCTGCGGCGCCCGCCAACACCGCTCTACCGACTGTCGCCGGCAGTCCCGTGGTGGGGCAGACACTCACCGCGGCGCCGGGCACCTGGACCGGAACACAGCCGATCACGCTGGCCTACCAGTGGCGGCGGTGCAACTCGGCCGGGGCCAGCTGCGCCGACATCGCCGGGGCCCAAAGCCAGACCTACATCCTGACGGCCGGTGATGCAGGCAGCACAGTTCGCGTCCGCGTGACGGCGTCCAACAACGGAGGGTCCGCGGAAGCATCGTCGCTCGCGACGAACGTCGTGACAGGCCCTCCGCCTCCGCCTCCGCCTCCGCCGCCGCCCGTCGCGCCCGCGAACACCGCGTTGCCCACGCTCGCCGGGACTGCCATGGTCGGGCAGCCGCTCAGTGCCGGGCCTGGCACCTGGACGGGCACGCAGCCGATCACGTTCACGTATCAGTGGCGCCGCTGCACGGCGCTCGGCGTGGGCTGCGTCGACATTGCCGGCGCCACCGCAAACAACCTCACACTGACCGTACTCGAGCTCGGCTCCACGCTGCGCGTGGCGGTAAGGGCGTCGAATGCCGCGGGACAGAGCACTGCTGTCTCGCCGGCGAGCGCGGTCGTCCTGCCCTTGCCGACGCCGCCGGCGACCGGGAACTGCGCGAGGTTCGCGGCCCCAAACGGCAGCGACTCGAATCCGGGCACGGACACGAGCCCGTACCGCACCGTCTCGCGGCTGGAGTCCGGCCTGGCAGCCGGCCAGACGGGCTGTCTAAAGCCCGGCAGCTACACCGAGAACCCACAGATAGACAAGTCGGACATCACACTTACCAGCGCCCCTGGCGGGCGGGCCACGATTCGCGGCTACCTCTCGATCTACGGCGACGACGTGACCGTCACCGGGCTGAACGTGGACGGCTCGCCCGAGGTGCAGAACACCTTCCGCATCATCGGGGCGCGCGCAGTCGTGACGTTCAACGACATCACCAACCGGTTTCTCGGTCGCTCATGCCTATTCATCGGCTCGGCCAGCGAAGGCATAGCGATCGACCCGGTCGTGGATCGCAACACAATCCATGAGTGCGGCCACGCAAACGAGCCCGACGGCCATCAGACGCATGGGATCTACAACGGGTTCTCGCGCAACGCCCGCATCACGAACAACGTCATCTGGGGAGCGCAGTTCTACGGCATCCAGTTCTGGCCAGATGCCGACGGAGGACTTTTCCAGCACAACATCGTCGACGGCAGCCAGAACCGCTCGGGCATCGTCTTCGGCGGCGAAGGCGGCGCGACGAGCTCCAACAACAGTGTCCGAAACAACATCATCACCTTCAACGACAGAAACGGCGTCACGTCCTCCGGTAGCAACGGCTCGGGCAACGTCGTCCAGAACAACTGTCTGTTCGGCAACGGCGACGGTGATTTCGGCGGCGGCGGCGGCTATTCCCAGTCCGCGAACCTGCACGCCGACCCGCTGTTCCTGAACCGCTTGCTCAAGGACTTCCGCCTGCTGCCTCTGAGCCCGTGTCTGTTGATGGGGCCGCGGTAGCGAGTTCGGACCCGGGCGGGGCCGGGTTGCGGTCCGCCGCCGGCCACGTAGGGAACCCTTAGCAGCGCTCGAAGTCGGACACCATGCCGTCCGGCTCGCAGGAAGAGCGCACCCTGGGGCGCGTGCGCCGCCTGCCGATACATATGAGGTGGGTCGCGAAACCGGGACCATGGTGAGCCCTCCCCTTCAGCTTTTCGCTGACCCGGTCGCGCACGTCGAATCCGCCGTCGATCCTCCTGTCGACGCCCTGGACGTGATCAGCCCGGAGCTCGTACTCGTTGATCCGGAGCTCGGGCGCCTCGCACGAGCGCTGCTGCCGGACCACGACGCAGCGCCGGCACCGGAGACAGACCAGCCCGCGACGCCCGTCGAGCTCCCCACGTCGATCACGACCAGGAGAGCCGACCGCGTACGGGTGGACCGCTCGCCGGCCGAGCCGCCTCCGCCGCTGGCCCTCGTCGAGCCCCTCCAGGAGCGCCGCGATGGCGAATCCCGGCACTCACTCGCAGGCGTGGCGGTGTTGCAGCCGCGCGCCGAGCCGGTGTCGCCCAGGCGGCTTGCTCGCTGGGTCGTCCCGTGCACGGTCTACGTCCTGGCCGTCGTGACGGCAGTTCTGATCGGTCGAGTGCTCGACTCCGAGCGAGAGGTCACACTCGTCCAGGACGCACCCTCGGCCCGCAATTCGAACGACCGGCCGGCGCGGAGGACGGTCTTTCCGCAGAAGCCGGCCGCCAAAGCCGCCCCCAAGGCTCCCGCTCGGCCCAGGACTTCCCGAGCGAGGGCGACCGCGAAGGAGAAGAGCGCGCCGTCAGCGGCTCCGGCGAGCCCCCCTGCAAAGACTCCGCAGCGACGCGCCACAACCGCGCCGCGCGATGCCACTCAGGGCGCGCGCAGCGGTGTCGGTGAAGCGCGGACGCCGCCCAGCAACGTGCTCGGGGTCGTCGTGACGGCAGGCCATGGCACCGTCACGCTCAGCTGGGCGCGGCCAGGCGATTCAGCTCACGTCGTCGTACTCCGGGAACGCCGCGTGCGGAGCGGCGAGAAGGCGTCCTACGGCGACGCGAGGGTCGTCTATCGGGGCACCGGCACAAGCCACCGCGATCGGGGCGTCGAAAACGGCGTCGAGTACCGCTATGTGATCGTGAACTACGACCGCACTGGGAACGCGTCGAGCGGCGTTCCGACGGTCGTCGTTCCCAGGTAGCAGTGAAGTCGATCGGCTTCCACGGTCGCCGACGGCCGTAGTTGAGCAAGCAACGATCGGGGCGGCTTGCCCGCCGAAACAGGCGCGGACTGAAGGACAAGCCGATCGTGGGCACGTCCAGTAGGGCCTAGCACGCTCGCGTCCACCGCATATCCCCTTTTCGGGGGAGCAGCTTCCCGCGACATCCCCCGATAGCACTCGGATCGCACTGCATCCGTTGCGGCCACGGAAGCCAAAACGATGCGCCCCGAGGGTGTTCGCCCCTGAAGTGTGCGCCCTGAGGTGCGTAAGGAGGAACGACGATGCCCCGACGGAGTTCCCTGACAAGGCGGAGCCTTGCCTGCGTCTTATCTCCGCTGACCTCTGGGACGACCGCCCGTAGAGCGGCCGCCCTGTTACTCGCGTTCGGCGTTTCAGTCTTCGTCGCAGCGCCCGCGGTCGGAGCGCCCGCGTTTCGCGCGGCCTCGAGCGCGAGCACGTCAAGCTCGACCCCATCACTCGCTGTTCCCACCCCCGCAGGCGTCGTCAAGGGCGACGTGCTGGTGGCGTCGATCGGCGTCCGCCTCTCGGGACAGGCCACAATCACGCCGCCTCCCGGCTGGACGCTGATTCGCAGGGACAGCAGCGTGCCGGGTTACCACTGGCTCAGCCAGGCGCTCTACTTCAAGGTCGCCGGCCTGCGTGAGCCCGCTCTCCAGTCCTGGTCGTTCTCCGCGTCGACGGGTGCCGTGGCCAACGTTGTCGCCTACAGCGGCGTCAGCCAGACCAGCCCGATCGACGCGCACAGCGGCCATTACCGGAGCACGGCGAGAAGAATCGTTGCGCCGTCTGTCTTCACGACCCTTGCGAGCACGCCGGTGATCGGCTTCTTCGCCCGGTCCGGCTCAGAGAGAATCGACCTCCCCTTCGGCATGACGAAGCGCGCGCTGACCGCGACCGCGGGGGGGTCGTCGGTCATCTCCGGGGCCGCCGATTTCATCGCCCTGTCACCAGGCGGTACGGGCAACAGGGTGGCAAGGTCTGAGGACCGGGCCAGCAGCAACATCGGGCAGCTCGTGGCGCTCCGCCCCGCGCCGGGCTCGATCGTTCCCCCGCCCCCGACCATTCTTCCTCCGGTCAACGTCGCCGCGCCGACCGTGGCAGGCGCGTTCAGCACCGGCCAGACCGTCTCGGCAGACGCCGGCTTCTGGGTCAGCACGGCATCTCCCAGCTATGCGTACCGGTGGAACCGCTGCGATGCGGCGGGAGCCAACTGCCTGCCGATCACCGGCGGCACGGCGCAGACGTACCTGCTGACGCCGGCGGACGTCGGCAAGACCCTGCGCGTGACCGTCACCGCCACCAACTCCGCCGGGTCGAACTCCGCGAGCTCGGCCCAGAGCCCGGCCGTCACCGGTCAGGTTGCGGCGCCGGTCAATACGACGCCGCCGAGCATCTCGGGCAATGCAACGGTGGGATCCACGCTCACAGCCGGTGCGGGCGCGTGGAGCAGCTCGCAACCGGTCACGTACGCGTACCGCTGGAACCGCTGCAACACGAGCGGCGCCGGCTGTAGCCCGATACAGGGAGCGTCAAGTAATACCTATGTGCCGGTCAGCGGCGATGTCGGGTCGACGCTCGTCGTCACCGTCACGGCCACGAACGCGGCAGGATCGAACTCGGCGGCTTCGGCGAAGTCCGCGCTCGTGCAAGGCTCGGCGCCTCCGCCTCCGCCTCCGCCTCCGCCTCCGCCACCGCCACCGCCGCCTCCTCCGCCGCCTCCGCCCCCGCCCCCGCCCGGGGATCTCGCCTGCGACCGCTCGCTGGCAAGTGGCGGCAACCTGTCCAGCTTCGTGTCCAGCCTGCAGTCCGGCGAGGTCGGCTGCCTGCTGGGTTCCCACTCGGCGTCCAGCGTCTCGATGAACCGCGCCGATGTGACCCTTACCTCCGCACCCGGGCAGGTAGCGCAGATCACCGTAGGCAGCATCGACCTGTACGGAGCCCGCACAAAGGTCTCTCGCCTCAAGATCGTCGGCAACTCCGAGAGCAACAGCGTCGGTCTACGCGGGCCTGATGTGACTGTGGAGGACAGCGAGATCACGAACAACCACAACCGGGCTTCGTGCATGATGCTGGGCACCGGAGCTGTTCGGCCCACTGTGGCCGGAAACGTGATCCACGATTGCGGTTCCCCGGCCGAGGACAACAAGAATCACGGCATCTACGTCGGCCAGGCCGCGGACGGTCAGATCGTCGGCAACGTGATCTACAACGTCCAGGCGTATTCGATCCAGCTGTTCCCGAATGCGCAGCGCAACCGTGTCGCGAACAACGTCATCGACGCAGGGCCGGGCAACATCCGGGGAAGCATCGTGATCGGTGGCGAGGGCGGCCAGACGTCCGGCGGCAACATCATCGAGCGGAACATCGTCACGTACGCGGCCTGGAGCGGCATCTCGACCGCCGGTGGGGTCGGCTCCGGGAACGTGGTGCGTAACAACTGCTTCTGGCAGAACGGGCAGGGCAGCCTGGGCGGATCCGGCTATGCACAGTCCGGAAACCTCACGGCCGACCCCCTCTTCGTGAACCGCGCAGCGCACGACTACCGGCTGAAGGCCGGGAGTGCCTGCGCGGCGATGGGCCTCCTGTAGCGAACGAGTGAGAGCACTGCCGGCCGGCGGGGGATGCCCCCGCCGGCCGGTGCCGGCGCGTGACTACCCGAGCTTTGAAAGCATGCGCGGGTGGCGTCAAAGTTGCTGGCAGGAAAGGGGCCTGCGAGCGGTGTCGACCTCGATCAGTATCTCGAGGCGATGGCGCGCATGGGTCTGCGCCCCGGCAACGTGCGCTACTACATGAGCTGGGTATTTCGCGACGTGGAGCTCGCCGGCAGGACGGTGCTCGACGTCGGGGCGGGCAACGGCCGATTCTCGTTTTACGCGGCATGCGTCGGCGCGAGCAAGGTCGTGAGCCTCGAGCCGGGAGCTCATGGCTCGCGTGGGGGAGTCGTCGACAGGTTCCGCGATATCGCCTCACATCTCGACCTCGACCAGGTGACGCTCGTGCCACAGCGGCTGCAAGACTTCGAGCCGGGCGAGGAGGCCTTCGACGTCGTGCTGCTCATCGCCGCGATCAACCACCTGGACGAGGACGCCTGCATCAAGCTGCATTACGACCGCGATGCGCGATCGACCTACGGCGTGCTGTTCCGCAAGCTGGCTGCGCTCGCGAACCCCGGCGCCAAGCTCGTCGTCATGGACGCCGGCCGGCAGAACCTCTTCGCCCGCCTTGGCATGAAGAACCCGCTGGCGCCTACGGTCGAGTGGCACAAGCACCAGCAGCCTGAGTTGTGGACGCAGCTGCTCGAAGAGGCGGGCTTCCGGAGCCCCATCATCCGCTGGCCCACCTTCAACACACTGCGATCGCCCGGGAGCGTGCTGCTCGGCAATAAGCTCGCCGCGTACTGTCTCCAGAGCACATTCTGCTTGACGATGGAACGAGCCGCCTAGCCGCATGGGCCGCGAGCCGGAAGCTACCCGCGCCGCGCGAGCTGCGACAGTTGGGCGCACGTCATCGCCAGTCCGCGGCGGATCTCGCCGCGTGAGACCTCGCCCGTCAGCAGTAGTGCCCCGACGAACGCCAGCGTGCCACCGATGCCACCGATCAGCCAATCGGCCATCGACAGCGTGTCCGTCCCTACAACGAACATGACGACGCCCATGAGCACGGCAGCCAACATCGCTCGCGCGAATGTGAGCACGAGCGGCCGCACCGAGAGGTTCAGCTCCCGTTGGACAATGCGGAAGTGCGCGGGGACGTAGACGCAGTAGGCAACGCCGGTACCGATGGCCGCCGCGACGACCCCGATCACGGGCAACAGCGTCACGTCGATCACAACGTTGATAGCGAGCGCTGCGACGACGATCGGTATACGGCGCGCCGCCTGACCCAGGTAGTTCACCGAGTTCGAGATCAGCGGGCTCACACCGCGCAGGAAGATCCACGGCGCCAGGACACGGAGCACGTCGGCGGACTCCTGAAACTCTCCGCCCAGCAGCAGACGCACGATCGGGTCGGCCCAGACGATCACCGGAGCAAGCAGCATGGCCTGGAAGATCACCATCCATCGGATCCCGGTCTCGAGCGCCCGGATGCTGCGGCGATCGCGCGCCGCCTGCCGCGGAGCGATGCTGTTGGCGACCGCCTGCCCCAGATAGCCGAGTGGGAGCAGCAGGCGCAACGGGCCGGTGAAGAGGCCTACCGCGGTGGTGCTGAGCAAGGCGCCGATGATGAGCACGTCCGCCTGCCCGTAGAGCGTGTAGGCGGCCCCCGTCACGAGCAGGGGAGCGGCGTAGCCGGCGATCTCACGAGTACGGCTGCCCGGCGCGGACCGCAACCGCACGGCGGGCCTTCCATACAGGCGGACGACGACTACGACGGCCAGGAACGCCCCGAACAGGTATCCGGCGGCCCGCCCGAAGGCCGCGCCGGCCGCGCCGGCTCCGAGTGCGACGAGAGCGACGCTGCTCGCCGCCTCGACGATGCTCTCGAGGAAGATCAGGCGCAGATTGACTGCGATACGGGCGAGCGCGATGAAGGCACTCAGGTACAGGCGCATCGCAGTCTGTGCGAACACCGCCACCGCGATCCCGCGCAAGGGCCAGACGAGCTCGGGCTCGTCGTAGGCGGCGGCGATAGCGCCGGCTGAAGCGAATAGCGCGAGTGCCACGATTGCCGAGATGAGCAAGTTGAGCCGCAGGGCGTCGGCCAGCAGCTGAGTGACCGCTGAGCGGTCGCCACGGGCTTCCGCCAGAAAGCGCTCCGCCGAGGATGGGATGCCGTCAGAAAGCAGCGCGGTGACGCTGCCGATCCCCAGCGCCAGGGCGAAGATCCCGAAGCCGTCCGGGCCCAGAGCCCGCACGAGGTAGAGCGTCAGCGCGGCGGTGAAGACCGCCGTCGTGATCTGCGCGAGCAGGGCGAATGCGGTGTTGCGGACGATCCCGTCCACTCGAGCCGGCGTCCCGGCTCCCTCTGCACCTCGGTCAGAGTCCCCCGGCTCCTCCGAAGATGTTCGCCCGGATGTTTCCACGTCTGCTCACAGCATAGGAATGCCTCAGGCGTGCACCCGCCGCCCGAGCACGGGCGGCTGTTAGCGGCGCCGGTGGTACGAGTACGTGTAGGCGTGGCGTTCCAGCCCGCCCACCACCACGAAGCCCGTCGGGGTGATGTCCTGCTGAGCGAGCAGCTCGGCGAGCTCCTCGAGATCCCGCTCCAGCGTGGCGCCGAGCCGCACGACGACGACAACGTTGTCCACCCGCTTGGCCATTGCGAGGGCGTCCGGCACGAGGTTGAGAGCGGGCGCGTCGAAGATCAGCCAGTCAGCTAGTCGCTCGCCGGCGAGCACGAGCGTCTCGGCCGAGGCCGGCGACATGAGCGCGGACTGGGGCGCATCCTCGCGCTCCTGCAGAAGCACGCGCAGCCTCGGGACGAGGCCGTCCGCTCGCACGAGCGCCTCTCTGAGCGCGACCCGGCCTGCGACCACGCTGCTGACACCGTGCTGGGGCTCCAGGCCCAGCTTCGGCCCCACCGACGGCCGCCGCGAGTCCCCCTCGATGAGGATGACCCGCTTGCTGGCCGCGGCGAGCGATCCCGCCAGGTTGATCGCGGTCGTGGTCTTCCCCGTGGAGGGCGTCGGGCCGGTGACCAGGACGGCGTGAGCCGCCCCCTCGTCAAAGGTTGCGGTCAGGGTCGCGCCGAGCAGCCGGTAGGCATCCTGGGCAGGAAGGGTGAGCTCGTGAGGCAGGAGAGGCCCCCGGTTGCGGCGCAGGCGCCCTCTCTCGAGCGGGATGCGCGCCAGGATCGGGATCCTGTAGCGGCGGAGCTGCTCTTCGCGGCGCACGCGCGGCTTGAGGAGCTCGATGCCGAGCGCGCTACCCACGCCAAGGATCAGCGCGCCGAAGACGGCCGCTGCGATGCTGAGCACAAGACGCGGTGCCGCCGGTTCGGTCGGTACCTCGGCGAGCGTCTCCACTCGAACCGTTGGATCGTCGCCTGCTCTGAGCACCTGCAAGGCGCGTAGCCTGCTGCGCAGGCCGCTTTCGGCGCGCTCTGCGGCCGGAAGCGTCCCCAGCTCCTTCTGGAGCCTTGGAATCATGCGGTCGAGCTCCGTGCGGAGCCGCGCGGTGCGCTCGGCGACGAAGGCGTCGCCGAAGGCGTTTGCGAGCCGGGCGGCCAACTCGGGGTCCGCGGCCTTGGCGGTGATGCTGACGATGTTGCTCTGGGCGACCGGGTCGACGCTCACGTCGCCGAGCAGCTGCTCGGGGCTGCGCTCGAGCGCGAGGCGCTCACGAACGCGGCGCGCCACGGCCGGCGTCTTGACGAGCCGTGCGACGGTCTCCGCCTCCCGGGTCGGGTCGGTGGACTCGCGCAGCAGGCCGGGGATGCCGATCAGCTCCGGGCTGTCGCGGGGTACCGGCGTGATGTAGAGGTCGGCCTCGGCCTCATAGACCTTGTCCGCTGTGGCGAGTGCGAGCGCAGCGGATCCGACCGTCACCGCCAGCACCAGAACGATGAACCAGATGCGCGACCTGAGGACATGCAGGTAGTGCAGTCCCTCGCCACCCCGCGCGGCGGAGAACCATTCGGCTGTGCGCGCGCGTGGGCGGACGTCGTCGGGCGCGCCCGCGGGGATTCGCCCACTCGGCAGACTCATGCCTGCACCGCTGAGGCCTCAGCCCGCATTGAGCGTCCTCGATACGCGCTGACGGGCACGACTAGATCGTAGATGTACGCCATGCTGTCATTGCCCCGAAGAGTCGGCGGAAGACGGTCCCCCCCCGTCTGGCTGATGCACCCCGAGGGCTCTTCTCCTTGCGAAACCGCGAGAATCCGCCGCATTCTCCCTCCCGCGGATATTTCGCGAGTCCCCGGTATCTGAAGACTCAATGTAGGCGAACCCGGGCGGGCTGTAAAGCGGCGGGACAAAGGCCTGGGACGGTCGCTTGCCGATCGCTACTCGGGCTCGGCGTCGCCACCGCGCTCGGCTATGGCCCGCAGCGCCGGAGCGGCGGCGAGCAGGAGCCACAGCTGCTTGCTGTAGAGCTGGGAGGAGAAGAAATCGGCTGCCAGCAAGCCGATCAGCGCGAGTAACAGGCCCCGCGCCAGGATTTCCATGCTGTGATCGCCGCGCAGGGCGAACACCCGAGCGGCAATCAGTGCGGAGTAGAGGGAGTAGAGCAGGATCGCAACGAACAACGTGATGCCGACGAGGCCCAGCTCGGAGGCAACGTGGAGGTAAATGTTGTGGGCGACCTGAGGGCGGTCCACGATGAGGTCCGGTCGCATCAGGGTGCCGGGCACGAGCAGGTAGTCGATCGACGAAACCGGGAAGTTCCCGACGCCGACACCGCGGAGGGGGTGGTCTTCGACCATGCGCCAACCGATCTTCCAGAGATCTGATCGGCCCGACCCGCTCGACTCGGATCGCGTGATCCGGTCGACGGCGTCTGACGGCGCGATCGTCGCAAACCAGGTCACCGCCCAGCAGGCGGTCAGTGCGATGAGCACCAGTGCGCCCGTCCTGCGGCCTCGGCCCGCTACGAACGGGGTTGCGAGGAGTGCCACCCCGAGCCCGAGGAGGGCGCCGCGCGAGACGGTCGTGAACAGCCCTGCGGCACACCCCGCGGCCGCCAGCAGCGCAGCGGCCGAGCCAAACCACCGGCCGCGACCGCTCAGGGCGAGGGCAACGGCCAGAATCGTGCCGACGGCGAGCAGGCCGCCCAACTGGTTCGGGTTGAGACCTGCGCCCTCGAGCCGCAGCTCGCCGGCCTCGCCGGTGACAACACCGTACCCGGCCGAGATCAGAGCTCCGGCGACGAAGAAAACGAACAGCCACACCACATGTCGGGGCAGCCGCAGCGCAGCGAAGACGATCGGGAAAAGGGCAATGTTGAGCGCAAAACGGAGGACGTCGGTCGTGGCAGCATCGGTGCTCTCGGCCCACAGCATGCTGATCGCGGCCCAGCCCACGAACGCGGCGAGCAGGCTGGCGAATCCGGGATGCAGCCCGAGCAGGTCGCGACGGGCCGGGTTCGCGCGGTGGGCTACCGCCGATGCCAGCCAGGAGAGCACGAGCAGCCCACCGGCAACTTTCGAAAACGAGACCCCTCCCGACGCGGGCAACGCCTCGAGGAAGGTGACGAGCGTGAACAGGCACAGGCCGACCGGGAAGCTGACGAAGACGAGCGTCACGAAGGCGAGGCCGAGCACGGCAGCGACGGCCAGCTCTGGCTCGCGGCCGGCCAGCAACCCGACCATCGCAGCGGGCACCGCCAGAGCGCCGCCCACCAGGAGACGGCTCGAGATCCCCAGGCTGAGCGGCATCGCAGTCTGCCTAATCGTGGTCATCACACCGCCCCCCGCGGAATGCCCCATGACACGTGTTCAACCAACCTCAATGTACTAGGTAGACGACCCGGGTTCCGGGCGCCGCAGGAAGTGCTCTACCGCCACTGGATGGCGGCTCCCGCTTGACGGCGCAGCGTCCTCGGGTTACAGAGCGACCTGAAAGCCCACCATGACCCGAAGCGACGTCGCCATCTACGCTCCAGGCTCCGCCGGTCTCTACGACCGCGCCCACGGGCGGACGGGAGGCGCAGAGCGCCAGATGATCCTGCTCGCTCGCGCACTGGCCGACCGCGGGCTCCGGGTCGCCCAGATCGTCTACCCGGTTCAGGACCCGATTCCGCTGGCGAGCTCTCGCCTGCAACTCGTCGAGCGCGGAAGCCACGCCGGCGACCGGCGCCTCGTCGGGCGCTTGCTGGAGAGCGTGCAGATCTGGCGAGCGCTGCGGAAAGCGGGCGGCCGGGTCGTCGTCGTACGGGCCGGAACACCAGTTGTCGGGCTCGCAGGACTGTTCTGCTGGGGGCACCGCCGCGCGCTCATCTTCTCCAGCGCCAGCGACTCCGACTTCACCTTCGAGAAGCTGTCGGACCGGCGACACAGGAAGCTGCTCTACGAACTGGGCGTGCGGCTCGCGGATGCCGTGGTCGTCCAGTCCGAGAATCAGGTCGATCTCGCCAGTCGGGCGTTTCCGAAGCTGCGCAGGGTCGTCCACATTCCGAGTTTCGTCGAGGGCATTCCACCGACCGGGTCTCATTCGGGCGGGCCGGAGTGCTTCATCTGGATCGGGCGGCTCATCGAGCAGAAGCAACCCGTCAAGTTCATCGAGCTGGCCCGAGCGCTTCCCGAGGCTCGCTTCAAACTGATCCCGCGCTACGTCTCCCCATCTGTGCGTGCCGATCTCGAGGCCGCCGCGCACGCCACGCCGAACGTCGAACTCCTCGAGCCGATGACTCACGCGCAGACGATCGACCTCATCGCACGGTCGGTCGCGGTCGTCAATACGTCGCAGTTCGAGGGCATGCCGAACGTGTTCCTCGAGGCGTGGGCCCACGGTGTCCCGGCACTCAGCCTGAACGTCGATCCCGACGGCGTGGTCTCGGAGCGGCGGCTGGGCATCGCCGCCCAGGGATCCTGGGAAGCCTTCGTGGCAGGAGCGCGAGAGCTTTGGGAACAGCGCGGCCAGCGCGACGAGCTTTCCGCGCGCACCCGCGCGTACGTTTCGGATGTTCATTCGCTCGACGCTGTCGGAGCCCGCTGGGGCGAGCTCATCGGCGACCTGGCTGGTTCCTAGCGAGGCGCCCGCCCAACCTGCGCACCTCACCTAGCCGCGCCGGTGCAGGCCATGCTTGGCGACCGTGTCGTACCCGACCACCCTCAGACACGCGCTGCCCGGCCGCAGCTGAAAGTCCTTCCGGACCCGGTCGAGGTAGCGTGGGTTTGCGACGACGTTCGCCTGCGCCACGAATCCCCTGGCCGAGGCGAGGTTCCCTTCGCGGCCCCCCCAGAGGCAATTCTGCCGGACGACGTTTCCGGCACCGACGGCGTCCTCCCAGGACGAGGCGACGTTGTATGTCTCGGCAAACGCGATGACATTCTGCTCGACGACGTTGTGCGCCGACGTATGGTCCGAGTCCCCGCCGACTACCACGCCGCCGCGCTCGGAGGAGGCCCCGTCGATGACGTTGTGCGCGACACGCGTCCGCTGTGCGTTCGGGTACAGCTGGATCGCGTACGCCTGCGTGTTCCAGAAGACGTTATCGACGATCTGACCCTCGGACACGCTCGAGAGGTAGATCGCGTGGTCCTTGTTGTCGTGCGCCGCGCTGCCGCAGTCGTGGAAGCGGTTGCGCCGGATGATCGGCCGCGTCGCCTGCCCGTAGCCCGAGGTGCTACCCAGGATCATGCAGGAGTTCCCGCGCAACCTGTTCGTGACGTCGCTGTCCTCGAGCACGAACTCGGCCGCGTAGACCTTGATCGTGTTGGCGCCGCCGGTGCCCTCGATGTCGAGGCGCGAGAGCCTGACGAAGGGAGCTGTACGTGGCACGTGGACGATGCCGACGAGCTTCGCTCGTTCGCCCGGATGGCTGCGGATGGTGATGGGCGCTCCGGGCGCGCCGCCTTCATCGAGATCCAGTACGTAGCCGCCGGATGTGTCACCGTACGTGCCTCCGCGTAAACAGCCCGTCTGACCCGGCGACAGCGCGGCGGCCAGCTTGCCTGGCGTCCGGAAGGGAGCGGAGGCCGTGCCGGCATTCGCGTTCGAGCCGGTGACGGCCGCAAACCTGTGGCACGCTGGTTGCGTGGCCGGAGCTGCGAGTGGCGTCGCGGCAAGTAGTCCTGCAGCGACGGTCGCGACAGCAAGAGGCCGGGAGGACCGCTTCACTCAGGAGCATTCGGCTCCTGGCGTGCACCGCGCATCCCTCGATCGGGCGACCCGGCTGCGGATCGATGCCGCTCACTTCCGCCCGGGTCCAGGCCCGGGCGCAGACCTCAGGCGCGGGCTGCGTCCGCCTGTCCGGAGCTGCGCCTGAGGCGCCGGCGCAGCCGCGAGACGACCTCGCTCACGATCGGCAGCGGATCGTCCCAGGCGATGGACGATTTCGCCTCACACCTCACGGCCCACGGTAGCCAGCGGAAGAAGGAGATCCCGTGCGCACCGGCCGCGCGCGCGTCGTGCCAGTGGTAACACCATCGAACACCTGCCCGCGCACGAGGGACGTGCCTGCGCGGCAAGCCCGCAAGATCGCCGTAGACGATGGCGGGCAGGTTCACGCCCGCCTTCGCGCCGGGGTGGTGCCACAGATTGAAGCGCGGGTTGATCTCGAGCAGGTAGAGCCGGTCGTCAGGCCCTCGCTTGAAGTCGAGCTTGGCCACTCCTCGGAGATCCAGGCGGCGCACGAGGTCACGGCCGAGCTCGGTGACTCGAGGGCTGTCGGTGATCTGAACCGCGGTGCTGTATCCGAACTCGCTCGGAGCCGTCCTGATCTTCACTCCCGTGAACTCCGCAACGATCTCGCCGTGCTCGTCCACGTAGACGTGGTAGCTCTCGATTCGCGTCTCGGCGCCGGGAATGAGCTCCTGCGCGACCGCGTCGATGTTCAGCCCCGCCAGTCGTGTTGCCAGCGCCCGCAGCTCTTCGGCGGTGTCGACGCGCACCGCCTTGCCGCCGCCCGCGATCGGCTCCCACACCTCCTGGGGCTCGTGCGTCAGGGGCTTGACGATCACGGGGAATCGCAGCCCGCGCTCCGCATCCTGCTGTGTCGACGACAGAGGTCTGCTCGGGGGCACAGGAAGGCTGTGCAGCTCCGACAGCGCCTGGAAACGCGCCTTGTCGAGCAGATCCTCGACGAGCGTCGCGGACGGAACGACGAAACGAAACGACTCACCGAGACGCTCGCGAAACCGGGAGACGGCGAGCAGGTCGCCGTCCTGGCCGTAGAACAGGACTGGCGGCTCGGGCTGCCGCTTCGCGAAGTCGAGCAGAGTCCCCAGCCAGACGTCCGGGGCACTCCAGGGGCTGACACGCTCGAGAACCGCCCTGGTAAACCGCGAGCTTCGGACTCCCTCCCCCGGCCACGCCATCACTGCGCTCCGGACGCCGGCGAGGCCAAGCGGCCGAACGAGATCCAGACCGCCGATCACGCATGCCAGCGGACGGCTAGCGGCCACCGATACGCCTCTCGGCGCAGGTCCGCCGAGGTCGGGAGCAGCCGGAGCGAAGCCCCACCCGTTCGACTCGGACCATGGCGATCATCCCTCTCCCCTCTCGCGAGAAATCCTCGCCCTTCTCCGATCGTAGCCCGCACGCCACCTGTCTATGATGAGTGAGCCGCCTCAGACGAGGCCGGCGCCCTACGTACGATGTTGAGGCTCGAGCGAATCGACGCGGACCGATGCGATTGGCAGCAAATGGATGCCTTTCGTGACAGAGTCCTCTTTCAAACCCGCGAGTGGGTGTCCTTTATCGCTTCGACTCAACAGGCGGAGCCGGTAATTGCCGAGGTAAAGGACGAGTCCACAACCGTTGGCTTCTACACGGGTCTCATGGTGCGCCGGTACGGAGTCCGCATTCTCGGCAGCCCGTTTCCCGGCTGGACGACACTATCGATGGGTTTCAACCTCGCCGAGGGCGTTCCGCGCCGTTTGGCCGTCGACGCCCTGCCGCCGTTCGCGTTCAAGTCGCTCGGTTGTGTGCACATGGAGCTCAAGGACCGCCACGTGCGTCTCGAGGATGTGGCGGGGCTCGGATTCGAGCACACGCCCAATCGGACGTTCGAGCTGGACCTCGCCGCCACTGAAGAAGAGATGCTGGCTCGGATGACGAGCGCGTGCCGCCGGAATATCCGCAAGGCGGAGAAGGTCGGCGTCGTTCTGGAGGAAGCAGTCGACCTCGAGTTCGCCGAGGACTACTACATCCAGCTGCAGGACGTATTCGCCAAGCAATCGCTTGCGCCCACGTACGGGATCGACCGTGTTCGCGAGCTCATCCGGCACGTGCACCCAACCGGGCGATTGCTTCTCGTGCGGGCGCGAGATCCCGAAGGCCGATGCGTCGCCACGGGCATCTTCCCCGCTATGAACGGCACCGCTTACTTCTGGGGAGGAGCGAGCTGGCGGGAGCACCAGATCCTGCGTCCGAACGAGGCCGTCTTCTGGTTCGCGATGAACTACTGGAAGCGGCGCGGCATGACTGTGTTGGACATGGGCGGAGGGGGCGACTACAAGCGGAAGTACGGTCCGACGGAGTTCACGGTTCCGTTCTTTCGCAAGGCGCGTATACCCGGTCTGCTCTCACTGCGCAACGTCGCTCAGTCTCTGTCCGAGCGGGGTTGGCTTCGATGATCCGAGCACTGCTCGGCCGCACGGCACCGTCACGGGAGACGCTCGTCCTCTGCTACCACGCGCTCAGCGAACGCTGGCGCGCCCCGCTCGCCGTGACGCCGGCGCACTTCCGCCGCCAGCTCGAGTGGCTGGTCGAGCGCGGCTACCGCGGCGCCACGTTCCACGATGCGATCACGGCGCGGCCTGCCGGGCGAACACTGGTGGTGACGTTCGATGACGCGTTTCTCTCGGTCCTCGAGCACGCCCAACCGGTGCTCTCGTCGCTCGGCCTGCCCGCCACCGTCTTCGTCGTCACCGACCTCGCCGACGCCGGGCGTCCGCTTCATTGGCGCGGAAGCGCCGTCATGACGGGCGAATCGGACAACGGCGAGCTGAGAGGAATGAACTGGCAGCAGCTCCGTGAGCTGGCCGACTCGGGCTGGGAGATTGGGTCACACACGCGCACGCATCCCCGCCTCACGCAACTGTCCGACGAGGGCCTGGCAAGTGAGCTGCGCGAGTCCCGCGAGGCCTGCCAGCGGGCGCTCGGCACGCCCTGCAGGTCGCTCGCCTACCCGTTTGGCGACTTCGACTCGCGCGTGTTGACGGCCGCGGCCAACGCCGGCTACACGGCCGCGGCGAGCGAAGACCTCGGCCCGGCGACACCCCTTGCGTGGCCGCGCGTCGGCATCTACCGCAACAACTCGATGCGCGCCTTTCGCCTCAAGGTGTCACCTACCGTTCGTCGTGTCCGATCCCTCCTCCGGGGCGGACGGCGAGGCCGCCCACGGCGGGTCCGCGCCGGGAAGCAGGGGCCGCACTAGGCCGTGCGCGCGCTCGTCGTCACGAACATGTACCCGACACCGACCGCGCCGGCCACGGGAACCTTCGTCGCGGCGCAGGTGGAGAGCCTCAGGTCGGCAGGCGTCGAGATCGACCTCCTTCACCTTGATCGCTCCGAAAGCGGACGTGGCATCTACCGGGGCCTGGCAGGGAAGGTCAAGGAACTCGCCGCCGCGACGCAGCCGGACATTGTGCACGTGATGTACGGCGGCGTGATGGCCGACGTCACTACTCGTGCGATCCGTGACCGCCCGGTCGTCGTTTCCTTCTGCGGCGACGACCTCCTCGGAAACAGGGGATATGGACTTGTTGGAGACCTTGCCATCCGCTACGGCGTTTTCTCGTCGCGTCGTGCCGCTCTGCGTGCCGAAGGCATCGTCGTCAAGTCGAAGAACCTCCTCGAGGCTCTGCCCGGGTCCGTCGACCGTTCGCGAGTCTGGACGATTCCGAACGGCGTCGACTTCTCCCGTTTCCGCCCCATGGAACGAGCGGATTGCCAGAGGGCCCTCGGCTGGCACAGCAAACGGACGCACGTGCTCTTTCCAGCTCCCCCGGTGACGCGACCCGAGAAGCGGTTCGCGCTCGCGCAGGCCGCCGTAGAACACGTGAACCGCGGCGGCGTGGACGTCGAGCTGCATGCACTCGATCGCGTTGCTCACGAAAACGTCCCCATTCACATCAACGCCGCCGGCGCCGTTCTACTCACCTCGACCCACGAAGGGTCGCCGAATGTCGTCAAGGAGGCGCTCGCCTGCAACGTGGCGGTCGTGTCCGTGGACGTGGGTGACGTGCGTGAGCGGATCACCGGCATCGAGGGCTGCTTCATCGCGGAGGCCACGCCGGAAGATCTTGCCGCGGCGCTCGAGCGCGCCCTCGAGCGGGACCGTATCGACGGGCGCGAGCAGATCGCCGACCTATCCGTCGACCGTGTCGCCGAGCAGCTGGGCGATATCTACCGCGTCGTGACGGCTCGAGGGTGAGGCCACGTCGATGCCGAAGATCACGACTCACGCGCTGATGTACCACGACGTGGTCGGGCCCGATCCCGAGGCAAGTGGCTTCCCCGGCGGCGGGCCGCGGCGCTACAAGCTGTCGTGGGACAGGTTTCGTGACCATCTCGACCACGTCGGGCGCGCCGTCGCCGGGCCGCCCGCAGTCGCCGACGATCTCCTCGCCGCCGAGGAGCGGCCGCCTGCCTGGCTCCTCACATTCGACGACGGTGGCGCGAGCGCGACGGAGATCGGTGCGGAGCTCACACGGCGGGGCTGGCGAGGACACTTCTTCGTGACGACGGGGCTCGTCGGCGAGCGCGCTTTTCTCGATGCTGCGGCGATCCGGGAGCTGCACGCAATGGGGCACGTGATCGGGTCGCACTCCGTTACACACCCGTATCGAATGTCGGCGTTGTCGTTCGAGCAGCTCCTCGACGAATGGCGCGCGAGCGTCGCGTTCCTGGCCGAGCTGCTCGGCGAGCAGACTCGCACCGCCTCGATTCCGGGCGGCTACTACCACGCGCGGGTGGCGATGTCCGCCGACCGCGCCGGCATACGCGCGCTGTTCAGCTCGGAGCCTGTCCGGAAGAGCCATCTGGCCGGAGAGTGTCTCGTGATCGGCCGCTACACGATCCGTCGCGAGACGGCCGCCCAGGAGGCGGCGAGCGCGGCAGCCGGCGATGCGGTCCGCTGGCTACGACAGTACGGCACGTGGAACATGCGCAAGCCCGTCAAGGCGATCGGCGGGGAGTACTACCTGCGGGTGCGCCGTGCATTGCTGGCCACGCGTGGAGGCGATTGACGGAGGCGGCGGAGTATGCTGCCGACGCTGCGGTAGGTCGACCGTCTGTGGCGAACTACATCGAAGCGACGAATGAGTGAAGTCGATCGAATTGTCGACGAATATGCGCGCCGCGAACGCGAGCTGCCCGATGACTTCTATTCGCCTGCCCGTCCGGTAAATCTCTTCTTTCGTCAGTCGCGCGAGCGTGCGGTGCTGGCCATCCTCACCCGGGAGCGGCTGCTTCCTTTGCACGACAAGCGTCTGCTCGACATCGGCTGCGGCACGGGGCAGTGGCTGATCGACTTCGAGACATGGGGTGCGAGTCGCGGAAATCTCGCGGGAATCGACCTGCTGCCCGAGCGGGTGCAGGCAGCTCGGGCGCGACTTGCGCCGCTGCGCGACGACGAGGGCAACGTCCTCTCGGATGGCGCTGACATCCGGGAAGGCAGTGCGACCAGGTTGCCCTGGAGCGATCGGCAATTCGACGTTGTATTCCAGAGCATGGTGTTCTCATCAGTTCTCGATGAGTCGATGAGACGTGAGCTCGCAGCAGAGATGATGCGCGTGATTGCCCCGGGGGGAACGATCCTCTGGTACGACTTCTATGTCGACAATCCGCGCAACCCGAACGTCCGCGGTGTTCGAGCCAAGGATGTGCACGCTCTGTTCCCGGGATACTCCGCGCGCACGCGCCGGGTGACGCTTCTGCCTCCACTCGCCCGCCGGCTGGTTCCGGTCTCACACCTGCTCGCCGAAGCGCTGACCGCTCTGCGCTTGCCGAACACGCACTTGCTGATTGCGCTGCGCCGACCGCAGGAAGTTACGCGTGGCCGCCGGCTGAGATAAGCGGCTCGATCGCGTCGGCCGTCAGTCGGAGCCCCTCTTCGAGGCTTACTGCCGGCTCCCAGCCGAGCAAGCGTCGGGCGGTCTCGGTCGCCCCCCAGGAAGCGAGCACCTCGGCGGGTCGCGAAGGCGCGTACTCTCGCTCGACGTCGCGGCCCAGGACCGAACCGATCAGATCCGCAAGCTCGTTGACGGTCGTACTGCCGCCGGTGGAGACGTTGATGACCTCACCCGCGACTCCGTCGGCCTGCGAGGCGAGCAGGTTCGCATCGACGACGTTAGCGACGAAGGTGAAATCGCGTGACTGGTTCCCGTCGCCGTAGATCAGCACCGGCTTGCCGGCAGCAACCGCCGTGATGAAGCGCGGCACGACGGCCGCGTACTGCGAGCGCGGATCCTGGGCGGGCCCGAACACGTTGAAGTAACGAAGGCTCACGGTCTCGAGCCCGTAGATCTTGCTGAAGCTGGTGCAGTAGGACTCACTAGCAAGCTTCGAGACTGCGTAAGGCGACTCCGGATTAGCGGCGCTCGCCTCGCGCCGGGGGAGCTCTCCCCCGTTTCCGTACACCGAGGACGATGACGCGAACATGATGCGCCGCACGCCCTCGTCGCGCGCCGCGAGCAGCACGTTCAGCGTCCCCTCGACGTTCACGGCGCTCGTCGTCAGCGGATCCTGGACCGAGCGTGGTACCGACGGAAGCGCGGCTTGATGGAAGACGAGCTCCATGCCCTTCGTGCCCGCATGCACTCGCTCGTAGCTCCGCAGCTCGCCCTCCACGAGCTCGATGTCGTCCCATACGTCGACCAGGTTGCTGCGGTTACCTGTCGAGAAGTTGTCGAGGACGCGGACGTTCGCGCCACGCTCGAGCAGCGCCCGGACGAGAGTCGACCCGATGAAGCCGCCGCCTCCAGTGACGAGCACCCGTGTGCCGTTGAAGTTGTTCCGATCTCGGTCCATGAGCGCGCTCCTACACGTTGTAGATGAAGGGCTTGTACTCGCCAAGGGAGCTCTCGAACCATTCGATGGTTCGCGCGAGCCCGTCTTCGAGACGGGTGCGCGCGTCCCAGCCCAGCCGGGCCTTCGCCTTGGACGCATCCGCGAGGAGTCGCTCTACCTCGCTCCCCGAGGGCCGTAATCGCTCGGGAGTGGTCACGGCGGAGAGCTCGCGGCTCAGCAGCCTTCCGATCGTCTCGACCAGATCGCCGACCGAGATCTCCTCACCGGTACCGAGATTCATGACTTCACCCTCGATGCCGTCGACCTCGGCAACCCGGAGGAACCCGCTGACTGTGTCCTCGACGAACAGAAAATCTCGAGTCGGGTGGAGAGAGCCGATCTCAACGTGATCTCGAGACATTGCCTGGGTAATGATGGTCGGAATGATCGCGCGCGCCGATTGCCGTGGTCCGTAGGTGTTGAAGGGGCGTACCACGACGACGGGAGTCCCAAAAGAGGCGTAGAAGCTCATGGCGAGCTGGTCAGCGCCGACCTTGCTCGCAGCGTAAGGCGACTGTGGCTGCAGAGGATGCGTCTCGTCGATAGGCACCCTCTGGGGTGTCCCGTACACCTCGCTGGTCGACGTATGAACGACTCGGGCGGGATCGAAGCGCCGCGCGGCTTCGAGAACGTTCAGCGTTCCGACGACGTTGGCCGTGATGAATTCACGCGGATGCTGGTAGGAGTACGGGATCGGTATCAGTGCTCCGAGGTGGAACACCGTTTCCCGCTCGGAGAAGGAGCGGGCTACTGCTTCCGGATTGGCGAGATCACCGGTGAAGATCTCGACCTCGTCGAGGAGCGCCTTGGGAAGATCCTCCAACCAGCCGTAATCGTTGCGAGAGTTGTAGCGGACAAACGCCCGAACGTGCGCGCCGGCCTCAGCGAGCCGTTGGACGAGGTGGCTTCCGATGAAGCCTGCCGCGCCCGTGACGAGCGTCTTTCTCCC
Organism: Gaiellaceae bacterium; assembly: GCA_036824245.1. GTDB lineage: Bacteria > Actinomycetota > Thermoleophilia > Gaiellales > Gaiellaceae > JACVRM01. The sequence goes on from DAITAO010000030.1 coordinate 30,554, forward strand.
TTGCCAGTGTTTACTCTCCACGTAAGAGATGTCCGATCACGATAACTCACGTGGAGCCGGCGGCCGGCTCTCAAGCGTGAGGCCCTGCGGCAACGGCGTCGCCGCCCGTGCGTACGCTCACGATCCGTGAGCCTCCGTTCCGGCCCGGAAGCGGCGTCGCGCGTCTCACGTCACCGGCGCGTCGCGTTCCGCGTGTCCCGCAGCGGTGTCTCCATGACCTTCCGCGTCAGCAGCAGGACACGCGAAATCGCTCAGGTCCGCCCCGAGGAGCTGGCGGAGCGGCGGCCGGGAAGCGTCGCGCAGGACCATTTCAGCCGGACCGCGGCGGGCGTCGAGCGGTTGGATGCCCTTGTAACGGACCTCGACGCGGCCCGAGCGAAGCTCGTCTCGGCCCATCCCGATCTGCTTCGACCCGTGCCGGACGCCCGCGCGGAGACGGCGGCCCCGCCCGAGCCGGCGCACGCTCCGGC